>JACDAO010000528.1 GCA_013695405.1 Acidobacteriota bacterium
CGTGGATCAGGATGACCGGGTTCTCGAGGACCACTTCCATGCGGTCCGGGTCGGTCACGAAGTACGGCGAGAGGTAGCCGCGGTCGAACTGCATGCCTTCGACGACCTCGAGCGAGGTCTCCATCGATTTGGCTTCCTCGACCGTGATGACGCCGTCCTTGCCGACCTTCTCCATCGCTTCCGCGATGATCGTGCCGATCGTCAGGTCGCTGTTGGCCGAGATGGTGCCGACCTGGGCGATGGCGTTGCCGCTCACCGGCTTGGCAAACGACTTGAGCTGCTCGATGATGACCTCGACCGCCCGGTCGATGCCGCGCTTGACTTCCATCGGATTGGCGCCGGCCACGACGTTCTTGGCGCCTTCACGGTAGATCGCCTGCGCCAGCACGGTGGCGGTGGTGGTGCCGTCACCGGCGATGTCGCTGGTCTTGCTGGCGACTTCACGAACCATCTGTGCGCCCATGTTCTCGAGCGGATCCTTCAACTCGATCTCCTTGGCGACAGTGACGCCGTCCTTGGTGATCGTCGGCGATCCGAACTTCTTGTCGAGAACGACATTGCGGCCCTTCGGCCCGAGCGTCACCTTGACCGCGTCGGCCAGGTGGTTGACGCCGCGAAGGATCGCTTGACGCGACTCCTCACCGTACACAATCTGCTTTGCCATGTTGTCGCTCCTTCTTAGCCGACCACCGCGAGGACTTCGTCTTCGCGCATGATCAGGTACTCACGGCCTTCCAACTTGATCTCCTGTCCCGAGTACTTCCCGAACAGGATCGTGTCGCCTTCCTTGACGTCCAGCGGCGACACCTTGCCGTCGTCCTTCACCTTGCCCTTGCCGGCAGCGATGACCTTCCCCTGCTGCGGCTTTTCCTTGGCGGAATCGGGGATGATGATTCCACCTACCTGTTGCTCCTGCTCCTCGAGGCGCTCCACGATGAGTCGGTCGTGTAGAGGTCGGAGGTTCATGGTTTGCACTCCACTTCCTGATGAGGTCGGTGGACCGGGAGGCCCACCAGAAAAAAACCACTGATGTCCCAGGGCCTTAGCAGTCCCTGTCGTCGACTGCCAAGTATAGCCCGCCTGCCTTGGCAGTCAAGGGGGGAGAGTGCTAAGCGGGCCCAGGGCTGCAGGTGCAGGGATCAGGCCGCAAGGCATCAGGCATCAGCTAGCTGTAGCCCGTAGCTCGCTCTACGGCTTCAGTCCGTGTTCGGCGATCTTGCGGGTCAGCGTGTTGCGGTGCAGTCCGGTCAGCGCGGCGCAGCGGGTGATGCTGCCGTCGCTGGCCGTGAGCGCGACGGCGAGGAACCGCTTCTCGAACTCGCGCTGGGCCTCGGCGTAGGTGATGCCGCCGGCCACCATCTGGGCCACGAGCCGATCGAGATCGCGGTGCATCGGGCGCGTCCGCTCAGGCCAGGTCCTGCCCGGTCAGCCGGCCGAAGGCGTCCAGGTACTTGTCGCGGGTCCGGACGACCACCTCGTCGGGCAAGGACGGCACCGGCGGCTGCTTGTTCCACCGGATCCGCTCGAGGTACTCGCGCACGTACTGCTTGTCGAAACTTGGCTGCGGCCGTCCCGGCGCGTACTGATCGGCCGGCCAGAAGCGCGACGAATCCGGCGTCAGCACCTCGTCGATCAGGATCACCCCGGCCTCGCCGTCGTCGTCCACCAGGCCGAACTCGAACTTGGTGTCGGCGACCAGGATGCCGTGCGTGGCGGCATGTGCGGCGCCGGCGCGATACAACGCCAGGGTGAGGTCGCGGACCTGCGCGAAGATCGCGTCGCCGAGCCGCGCCGCCGCGTCGGCCTCGCTGATGTTCTGGTCGTGACCGGTCTCGGCTTTCGTCGCCGGCGTGAACAGCGGCGTCGGCAACTGGTCGCACTGGCGCAGCCCGCGTGGCAGCGGGTGACCGCAGACCTGCCCGGTGGCCTGGTAGTCCTTCCAGCCCGATCCCTCGAGGTAGCCGCGCGCCACGCACTCGACCGGCAGCGGCGTGGTCCGACGCACCAGCATGGAGCGTCCGGCGAGGTCCGCCATCGACCGTGCGGCAGCGGGGAAGTCGGCGACGTCGGTGGAAATCAGATGATGCGGCGCGAGGCCACTCAGCCGCGCGAACCAGAACGCCGACAACTGCGACAGCACCTTGCCTTTGTCGGGAATGCCCGATCCGAGCACGTGGTCGAAGGCGGAGATGCGATCGGTGGCGACGATCAACAGCCGGTCGTCGCCGGCGTCGAAGACGTCACGCACTTTGCCGCGGCGCTCCAGCGGCAGGTCGAGAGTCGGGGTGGCGAGCAGGGGGACGGCAGACACGGCAGCCGCTCCAGTGCGGCGCCAAAGGATAGCTTATCTGGTGCGGACCCTGAGATCGCCGCGAGTCACGGCCAACTTGACCTCGGGGCCGCCGCCGGCCAGGGCGCCGCTGACCGATTGGCGCGTGCCATCGGTGGTGGCGGTCAGCCCGGCTGGCAGGACCAGGCCGCCCTCGTCGACCGAGGCCTGCAACTGCATCCCCGCGTCGCGCGGCAGGGTCACCTCGACGTCGTCGTTCTCGACGGTGATCGCGGTGACCACCGGTGCCTCGAGCTCAGCGTTGACGGTCAGGCGCTCGGCGTCGATGGTCAACGGATGGCGCACGCCGCGCAACGCGATCACGCCACCTTCGCCGGTGACGTGGACCGGGCCGCCGGTCCCGCGTATCTCGATGCGGCAGAAGTCCTGCTCGAGGGTGATCGGTCCGGCGGCGTCGACCAAGTCGAGGGTGGTGCGCTCGCTGTTGAGTGTCACGCGCTCGGCCTTCTCGGCCCGCAAATGACCGCGTTCGGTTTCGAGATCGAGCACCGCGCCGGGGCCGAACTCGGCGCGGCCACGGCGCAGCCGGCCGGTGACCGGGCCGGTCAGGGCGTCGGCCCGCAGATCGCCGGCGTAGCCGTCCAGCTGCAGTCCGGCCACCAGACTGACTTCCGCCGACCCCTCGCCGCCGAGCCGCACCGTGAAGCGCGACGGCACCTCCACGTGCACCACGTAGCGCGGGCGCCGGCCGGTGGCGTGGTGGTCGAAGCCGAAACGGAGTGCTGCCGTGGTGCCGGTTCCTTCCAGCGTGAGCCCCAACTGTGCTTCCTGGTCGTTCAGGTGTGCCTCGTCCACACCCCCCAACGTGATCTCGGCGCGGACGGCGATATCGGGACGATCACTGCCGGAGATCGTGACGGCACCCCGGAAGTCCCGCAGATCGAAGCTGGTGATCTCGGCGGACGGTACGAGTGTGGCGGTGCGTGTCACGGTGCGCCGCTCGCGCGGCCCCCCGAAGTGGCCCTTGGCGAACTGCACCAGCCGGCCCACCGAGAAGCCTGGTGCGTCGGCTGGTGCAGCCGGCGCGGTCACCTGGTACACGCCCGCCCCGAGGACGAGGAAGACCACAATCAGTAGCAGCTCACGCTTTCCCATAGCACCTGAAACCCAACCTATAGTACAGTCGCGGCCGCCCGGCCCTCCCGCTCATGATGGGCTACTACAAGCACGCACTGATCCTGCTGGTCACGGTCGCCCTGGTGGCGATATTCTTGCGTCAGGCCGATCTGTCCGCCGTCGCCAGCCAACTGCGACAAGCCCGTGCCGGGCCGGTGCTGCTGGCCCTGTTTGCCAGCGCGGCCACCTTCGTCTTCCGGACCCTGCGCTGGCAGTATCTGCTGCAGCCGATTGGCCGGGTCGGCTTCGGCCCCGCCTTCCGTACCACGGTGATCGGCTTCGGTGCCAACGCGCTGCTGCCGGGCCGCGTCGGTGAAGTGCTGCGGCCCTACCTGCTGGCCCGGCGCGAAGGCCTCGACCCGACCGCGGCGTTCGCGACCATCGTGCTCGAACGCGCCCTCGACCTGATCACCCTGCTGGTGCTGTTCGCGCTGTCGCTGGTGCTGCTGGATCCGCAATTCGTAGTGAGTGACGCACAAACGCTGCGGGCAGTTCAGTTCGGCGGAGCCGTCGCGGCCGCCGCCTCGCTGGCCGGCCTGGTCATCGCCTTCCTGTTTGCCGGACACGCCGAGCGTGCCGGGCTGCTCACCGCGAGGTTGACCCGTCGGTTGCCGTCGCGCATCAGCGGACTGGCCGCTCGCGCGGTCAGTGCCTTCGGGCAGGGGTTCAGCGTGCTGCGGTCGCCGGCAGCGCTGGCGCAGGCGCTGGTCTGGTCGGTGGCGGTGTGGCTGTCGATTGCCTACACCACCTACGCGATGGCCCAGGCGTTCGGCTTGACGCTGCCGTTTGCCGGCTCCTTCACGGTGCTGATGTTCCTGGCCGTCGGGGTCGCCGTGCCGACCCCGGGCGCGGTCGGCGCCTTTCACGAGGCGCTGCGTCTGGCGCTGGTCTCGCTGTACGCCGCCGACAACGACCGCGCGGTGGCCTGCGCGGTGGCGCTGCACGCGCTGTCGTTCATCCCGGTCAGCGTCGCCGGCGTGCTGCTGCTGGCGCGCGAAGGGCTCACGCTGCGGGGCATCGGCGAGCTCACCCGCCGCCCGGCGCCGCCCACGACCTCGCCGGGGGTGCAACGGCGTACGATGAGCCCGGTGGTGCTGCAGGGGAGCGGGAGCGAACCGCAATGAAATGTCCGTACTGCGGGCACCTGCAGGACAAGGTCGTCGACTCGCGCGAGAGCCGCGAGGGCGAGGTCATCCGCCGCCGCCGCGAATGCCTGGAGTGCGGCCGGCGCTTCACCTCCTACGAGCGGGTCGACGAGATTCCCTATATGGTCGTCAAGAAGGACGGCCGGCGGGAACGGTTCGAGCGCCAGAAACTGATCGCCGGGCTGCTCAAGGCGTGCGAGAAACGGCCGGTCCGCGTCAACGCGCTGGAGGCGGTCGCCGATCGCGTCGAGGCGACGCTGCAGGAACGTCCCGACAAGGAGATCACCACCACGGAGATCGGCCAGCACGTGA
Source organism: Acidobacteriota bacterium (assembly GCA_013695405.1). Classification (GTDB taxonomy): domain Bacteria; phylum Acidobacteriota; class Vicinamibacteria; order Vicinamibacterales; family Vicinamibacteraceae; genus Luteitalea. The sequence continues at coordinate 4,924 of JACDAO010000528.1, forward strand.
TGCAGGATCTCCGGCAACTCGACAAGGTCGCCTACGTCCGATTCGCGTCCGTGTATCGGCACTTCCGTGACATCGGGGAGTTCATGACCGAACTCGAAGATCTGCTCAACGCCAAGGAATGACGATGCTGCTGCGTGTCAGCCTGCTGATGGCCCTGGTCGTCGGCATCGCGGCGCCGACCGCCGCCGACCCGGCGGTGCGCGTCGAGACCACGCTGCTCGACGGCCAGGTGCTGGTCGGGTTCGCCGTCACCGACGGCGTGTCCGAGACGGTGCGCGCGGCCATCCAGAGCGGGCTGCCGACCACCTTTGCCTACGACGTGACCCTGCGCCAGACCGCGGTCTGGTGGTTCGATCGCGCGATTGCCTCGGCGCGTGTGTCGGCGGTGGTCCGCTACGACAACCTGACCCGGCGCTATCAGATCACCTTCATCGAGGACGGCCGAGTCGAGGAAGTGCGCACCACCGACGACGAGGCGACGGCGTTCCAGTGGATGACGACCTTCCGCGCCCGCCGGCTGTCGACTCATCGGCTGGTCACCGACGGTGAGTACCACGTCCGGGTGCAGGCCCAGACGCGGCCGCGTCTGTTGGCCTGGGTCTGGCCGTGGGCCAACGGCACCGCGCTCGGCAGCGTCAGTTTCCGGTTCAGGCCTTAAAAGGGGCCTGCTGTGGCCACGCCCTCCCGCCTGACGCCGTCGTCGATCGCCGCGTCGGCCCTGCCGCCGGCCGACGCGCCGCGCACGCCGCCACCCCGCCCGCTTCGCGACAACCCGATCTTCGTCCTGCTGGCGATCGGCCTGCTGGTCGTCGCCCTGGTTGCACTGGTCACGCTGGCCGACCGGTCGTCGGGGCTGTCGCCGGCGCTGCTCAGCGAGGTGGTGCTGTATGCGCTGGTCGCGGTCGACCTGACAATGCTGGTCGCGCTCGGCTTCGTCCTGGCG
>JACDAO010000532.1 GCA_013695405.1 Acidobacteriota bacterium
CGACTTCTCGGCGCCACTGCCCGACCTCGGATCGTTTGACGCGGTCGTCTCGAGCTTTGCCATCCACCATCTTGTGGACGAGCGCAAGCGCGCCCTCTACGCCGAGACGTTCGACCGTCTGGAGTCAGACGGCGTGTTCCTCAATCTCGAGCACGTCGCCTCGCCCACGCCGGACCTGCACGTCTGGTTCCTGCACGCGATCGGTGTCAGCCCAGACCAGGACGACCCATCCAACAAGCTGACACCCGTGGAGCTGCAGCTGCACTGGCTCCGCGAGATCGGCTTCGAGCAGGTCGACTGTCACTGGAAATGGCGCGAGCTGGCGTTGTTGGCCGGGGTGAAAGGGTAGCCGTCGGACGTGGTCCGACGGCTACCAGCGCAAGGCGACTAGTACGTGAAGCGCGCCGACGCCCAGATCGCGCGGCGCCCTCCGTCGGTGCCCCACTGGTTGAGGAAGTTGGTCGAAATAATGCGGCCCTCGGGGATGCCGAAGTTGCGCGTGTTGGTTGCGTTGAACATCTCCAGCCGGAACTGGAGGTTGCGCGCGCCGAAGCGCGTGTTCTTGATGATACCGACATCGATGTTCCCGATGCCGTCCGCGCGCAGGGTATTGCGGCCGACGTTGCCGACACGCTCACCCCCCTGGCAGGTCGCGCTCGGGTTGCCGCACAGCGCGCGGAACAAGCTCGAGCCGCCAGCCGCGATGATCTCGGGAATGGTCATCTTCGACAGTTGCAGGTCGGTGTTGATGTTCGGACGGATCGCGTTGCCTACCAAGCCGTCGATCCCGGCCAGCGCGCCGGAAAGGTCCAAGCCGTTCAGCACCGTGAACGGCGCGCCGCTCTGCAGCGTGAAGCCGGAGCTCACCTGAAAACCGCCGAAGATCTTGCCGATCAGGCTGTCCTGCGCGCGGAGGAACGGCAGTTCGTAGACGAAGTTGCCGTTGAAGCGGTGTGGCCGATCGTAGGTCGACACCGCCCGGTCCGCCGCGATGTTGAACGAGTCCTGGGGCACCGCCACCTCACCGGAGGAGGGATTGAAGATTTCCGACGCGGTGTCGAGGAACTTGCTCCACGTGTAGTGCACTTCTGCTGCGAAGCCGCCGCGCAGGCGCTTCTGGAGCGATGTCTGCAGCGAGTTGTAGATCGAGCTCGCGGTGTTGGATCGCTCGCGGAGGGTGCTCAGCGTCGGGTCTACACGCTGCGTCGAGAAGGGCAGACGCGGATTGCCGTCCAGCGTCTGGAACAGGTCGTTGCCGCGCGTGCCGACGTAGCCCAGGCGCCACACGATGTCGCTGGTGAGTTCCCGCTGGAACTCCAGGCTGAACTGGTCTGCCGACGGCGACCGGAAGTCGTCGGACACGATCGTGCGCGCGAAGGTGTTGGGGTTCAATCCGCTGAGCTGCACCCCAGGCAGGGTCGCGAAGGCGTTGGGCAGATTCGGCTGGTTGAACGCCGCCACGAACGGGAACGCGCTGGCGATGTTCAGGTTGATGTTGATGAACGCGTAGTCGTTGGTGCGCGCGTAGCCGCCGCGTACGACCAGCTTGTCGCCGCCGGTGAGTAGCCCCGTCAGCCCCGAGCCATCGGTCCTCGGATTCCAGTTGAAGCCGACCCGGGGCTGCCAGTTGTCGGTGTCGCGTTCCGGCCTGGTCGACAGCCGGTACCGCTCGTCGCCGCCGGCCTCGGTCACGATCGCGTCGTTGACCGGGTAGAGGCTGGCAATCGAGTTGCCTGGCGTCTCGTAGCGCAGGCCCAGGCTGACCGTGAAGGCGTCGGCCACGCGCCACTCGTCCTGCACGTAGGCGAAGACGTCGGTCCAGTCGTAGAACTGAATCGACTGGCCACCCGGCAGCGGCCTGTTGATGGTGGCGGTCTCGGCGTTGTCGTCGACCAGGCGCTGCAGCGTCGGGTACACGAGGCGGCCGCGGATCGTCGGGAAGAAGAAGCTCTCCACGTTGATGCGGCGCACGTCGACGCCGGTCTTGAAGGCGTGCCGGCCGCGTACGTACGACAGGTTGTTCTGGTACTGGAAGGTGTCGTTGATGCGGTACTGCGGCAGATTGACGGCCAGGCCGATCGCGGTGCGGCTGGCGGCGGCGTTGAAGCCCGTCAACCCCAGTTCGGGGATCTCGATCGACGGGATCAGCTCCGACGACGGGTCGGACGCGGTGGTCGTCGTGTTCAGCTTCTGGTAACCGAAGCGGGCCTCGTTGACCAGGTTGGTCGAGAACACCCGGGTCCACCAGCCGGTGAACGAATGCTGGCGAGACGGGCTGGTGGTCGTCAGCCCCTGTGGCGTCACCTGACCGGTGCCTTCCTGCACGCTGTCGTTGATCATGTACCGCCCACCCAGGTTGTTGTTGCCGCCGAACTGCTGATCGACCCGGCCGGATCCCTGGTGGTTCGTGAAGACGCCCTGCGCCGATCCCGTGAGTGAGCCAATCGGGATGCTGAGTGACTGTCCATTGACCGTGAGTGGCACGGTGCGCCCGAGCGGTGACTGCGCCGGCGGCAGAAATCGCAGCAGCGCCTGCACCTGCGGGCGCGTCCCCGCCGCGGCCTCGAGCAGCCGGCGGCCCTCGTCGGTCGGCGCGCCGTTCAGCGTGCTGCCCGACCCCAGCTGGTCCTGCGTCCACTTCTGATAGGACCCGAAGAAGAAGGTGCGGTTGCGAAGCACCGGGCCCCCGATCGTGGCGCCGTACTGCTGCTCACGAAAGAACGGCGCTTTGTCGCGTCCGGCAGCCTTGTCCAGGTTGCTGCGGGCGTTCAGACTGTTGTCGTTGTGGAACAGGAAGGTCGAGCCACGGAACTGATTGGTGCCGCTCTTGGTGATCACGTTCATCACCGATCCGGCCGCGCGGCCGTACTCGGCGGCAAACTGGTTGGTGATCAGTCGCACTTCCTGGACCAGGTCGGTGTTGTTCATCGGCTGGGCCCGGCCCGAGACGCTGGGGTCGTTGCTGTCCTGCCCGTCCAGCATGAAGTTGTTGGACCTGAGGCGCATGCCGTTGACGGAAAAGTTGGTGCCGGCGGCAAAGCCGGTCTGGCCGCTCCCGAGCTGGCTGACGCCAGACGCCTGCAGCGCGAGCGAGAAGATGTCGCGGCTGTTGCCCACCGGCAATTCCGCGACGCGGCGCGTGTCGAACCGTACTCCAACTTCCGAATTGGTCGTGTTGAGCAGCGGCGTGTCGGCGGTCACCAGCACCGACTCGGCCAAACCGGCGGGGCGCAGCGTCACGTCAATCGCAGCGTCCTGGTTGAGCGACAGGTTCAGGCCCGACTGGGTATACGTTCCAAAGCCGGTCAACTCCACGGTCAGCGCGTACTCGCCGACCTGCAGGTTGGGGAACCGGTACTGCCCTTCCTCCTGCGACGCGGCCGAGCGGCTCTGCCCGGTGAGCACGTTGCGCACGGTCACCGTGGCGCCGGGAATCACCGCGCCCTGGTCGTCACGGACGACGCCCTGGATCGTGGCGGTTGTCGACTGGGCCAGCACCGGAACCACCGGCGAGGCGAGTGTCAGGATGCACGCCGCAGCCACCGCGCAGGCAGCCCGCATGTGACGGATATGGACCATGGTGCTCTCCCCTCGCAGCCCGCGTCTGGCGGGACTCGAGACATCGACCTGGGTTGTCTGGGGCGAGAGCTTATCAAGGACGGGCTGGAATGACGATAGCCCGGGCCGGACGACCGCGTGAGCGGGTCGAACCACAGGACACGGTGACGGCGCGTTCGGCGTTCGGCGTTCGGCGTTGTACGCTGATCCATGCCTTCTGTTGCCGCCTACGCGGCTCACGACAAGACCAGCCCACTCGGGCCGCTGACCATCACGCGCCGGGACCCGGGCCCCACCGACGTCCAGATTGAGATCCTCTACTGCGGTGTCTGCCACTCCGACCTCCACACGGCGCGGAGTGAGTGGCCGGGCACCGTCTATCCCTGCGTTCCCGGGCACGAGATCCTGGGACGCGTCACCGCGGTCGGCGATCGGGTCACCAAATTCCAGGTCGGTCAGACGGCCGCGGTCGGGTGCCTGGTCGACTCCTGCCGCGAGTGCGCCAGCTGCCGCGCCGGCGAAGAGCAGTACTGCGACGTGTTCGGGATGGTCTTCAGTTACAACAGCCCCGACGCGCATCTGCCTGGGCAGATGACCTACGGCGGGTACTCGACGCAGGTCACCGTCACCGAGGACTTCGTGGTCAGCGTCGCCGACAGCCTCGACCCGGCCGGTGCCGCGCCCCTGCTCTGCGCCGGGATCACCACCTACTCACCGCTCCGTCACTGGGGGGCTGGCCCCGGCAAGAAGGTCGGCATCGTCGGCCTCGGCGGCCTCGGACACATGGGCGTCAAGTTCTCGCACGCGTTTGGCGCGCACACCGTGCTGTTCACGACCTCGGCCGGCAAGGTCGCCGACGGCCTGCGGCTTGGCGCCGACGAGGTGGTGATCTCGAAGGACCCCACGGCGATGCAGGCGCACGCCCTCAGTTTCGACCTGATCCTCAACACCGTCGCGGCCTCACACGACCTCGACCAGTTCACCCCGCTGCTCAAGCGCGACGGCACGATGGTGCTGGTGGGCGTGCCCGAGCAGGCCCACCCGTCACCGAGCGTGATGAACCTGGTGTTCCGCCGCCGCAGCATTGCCGGTTCGCTGATCGGCGGGCTCAGGGAAACCCAGGAGATGCTCGACTTCTGCGCCGAGCACAACATCACATCCGACGTCGAGGTGATCCGGATGGATCAGATCAACGAGGCCTACGGCCGGATGCTCGAGAGCGACGTCAAGTACCGGTTCGTGATCGACATGGCGACGATGAAGAACAGCTGACCAAGGGACAGGGGACGAGCGAGAGTGCCTTGTCCCCTTGTCCCTTGTTCGCCTGTTCCTAGAACGACAACCGTGCGCCCAGCTGGATCTGGCGGGGCGTGGTGGACAGTGACCGGATCGTGCCGAAATCGTTCGACGACCGGTTGCCGTTCGGGGCGCCGAAGTTGGTCTTGTTCAGCACGTTGAACGCTTCGAGGCGTACTTCGAGGCGGGTCTGGCCGATGCCGAGCGGTACGCCCTTGTGCAGGCCGAGGTCGAGCGCGTAGATCGCCGGACCGCGCGCGACGTTGCGGGGCGCATTGCCGAACGGCTGCGTCCGGTCCGTCGGCACCGTCACGTTGTCACGGTTGAACCAGTTGTTGATGGTCTGTACATCGTCGGCGGCGTAGATGTCGCCCGAGATGTTCGGCCGATAGGTCGGGGCGCCGCTCACCGAGAAGGTGAGGGACGGCGAGTAGCTGAGGTTCACCGGCAACCCGCTGGTCATGGTGTTGATCGCGGTCACGCGCCAGCCCCCGGCGATCGCTTCGAGCACCGGAGCCATGCTGGTGCCCCAGCGACGGCCGGCCCCGAACGGCAGCTCCCAGACCACCGAGGTGGTGTTGTTGAGCGGCTGGTTGTAGCCAGAGAGGCCGAACTCGCTCTCGATGTTCGCGTAGTTGACGCGGCTGTTGTCGCCGTTGGCCGTCTCGAGGTGGCCCGAGGCGTTGTCACGGGCCCTTGACCACGTGAACGAGTTGAGCAGGTACAGGCTGCCTGAGTAGCGCCGCTCGACCTTGACCTGCAGCGCCCGGTAGTCGGCCCGGCCACCGTCGAAGGCGCTCTGGATGAACTGGTAGCCCTGGATCGGCCGGCGCAGCTGCAGCAGCGTGTCCTCGGTCGGCCCGTTCGGCCGCGCCTGATTGAGGTCGGCGAGGATCATCAGCTTGTCGCTCTTGTTGCCGATGTAGGCGACGTCGACGAGCAGGTTCGAGAGCAGCTCGCGCTGCAGCGTCACGTGCCAGCTCTGGACGTACCCGGTCCGCAAGTCGCGCGGGATGTGGTTGACGCGTCCGTTGAGCGGGTTGAAGTTGGCCGGGACGTTGAGGCCCTCTGGATAACCCTGCTGCGTGGGACGGAAACAGCTGGTGGGCGCCTGGCTCCCGGTGCAGAGGCCCTGTGACGGCTGCTGGGTGATCGAAATAGGGACCACGTGGGGACCGTTGAACGACAGCAGGTTCTCCCCGCCGAGCCGGTTGAAGTGGATGTAGCTCAGACCATAGGCCGAGCGCAGCACGGTCCGCGGCGTCAGGCTGTAGGCGACGCCGACCCGCGGCGCGAAGTTGTTGCGATCCGGGTTGACCAGCGCCCGGTCGTAGATCGATCCGTCCGTGGCCTGCAGCAGGGTGTTGGTGGCCGGGTCGAAGTTGGTCAGGTTGTTGCCGTCTTCCCACTGCGGCGTGCCGAACTCGTAGCGCACGCCGGCGTTGACGGTCAGGTTCGGCGCCACCTTCCAGTCGTCCTGCAGATAGCCAAAATGGAGACGTTGGCGCAGATCGAACACAAAGGGGTTGACCAGGTCATAGCTGCTTCGCGCACCAACCAGGAAGTCGGCCAGGCTGTAAATCGCCGCGTTGGCCGCGGCACCGGTTGGCCGGCTGAACTGGCCGCTGTAGGCATCGGACCCATACTTGGGATTGACGTCATCGACCTCGGTGTTGATCGACTGGTACTCGTAGCCGGTCTTGATGGTGTGCCCGCCGCGAATCACCGAGTAGTTGACCCGGGCGTCGACCACGAACGGATCCTGGTACTGCGGGTTGCTGTTCTGCCGCCCCCACGCGGTCCAGCCGCTGACCGACTGCTGCGTCAGCCCGCCCGAGAACACCGCGTCGGTCGGCAACCCGGTGATCCCGAACGCCTCGAGCATGTTCGGCGACCCGGTGCCGAGCGCGGTCTTGCCGGCCTTGGTCCTCGACACGCCGATGCGGATCTCGAGCAGGGAGCTGGCCGTCAGCGTGCGCGTGAAGCCGCCGGCCACCTGCTGGTTCAGCACCTCGACGAAGTTGTTCGCCGGTGACGAGGTCTCGCCAGGGATCGGGCTCGGCTCGAAGTTGTTGACCTTGCGATGACTGAAGCGCAGGAAGGTCGTGGTCGCCGCGCCGAACTTCTGGTCGAACTTGATGTCGAACTTGTCGTTGAAGTCCTCGCGGCGTGGCAGCGAGTCGAAGTTGTTCGAGGTGCCGGCACGGGTTGGCGCCGGCAGACCCGCCAGCACCCGCCGCGCGAAGTCGGTGATCGCCGCCTGCGGCACGACGCCGTTGGCGTAGGCCTCACCGGTCAGCGCGTTGCGGATCGGGATGCCGAAGTCGCCGTCACGCTGGGCCTGGGTCGGGATGCTGGCGAAGGTCACCTGCTTGGATACTTCGCGGAAGCCTTCGTAGTTGAAGAAAAAGAAGGCGCGATCTCGGAGGATCGGCCCGCCGAACACGCCACCGAACTGGTTGCGGTTCATCTCCGGCTTGACGCCCGAGGTCGGCTTGAAGAAGCCGGTCGCGTTCAGCCTGGTGTTGCGGTTGAACTCCCAGACGGTGCCGCGGTACTGGTTGGTGCCGCTGCGGAACGTGGCGTTGATGACCGCGCCTCCAGCCCGGCCGAACTCGGCGCTGAAGTTGTTGGTCTGGACCTTGAACTCCTCGACCGCGTCGGGCGAGACCTGCACGACCTGGTTGGAGAAACCCTGGTTGCTGGTGCCGTACGAGTTGTTGTCGACCCCGTCGAGCACGAAGTTGTTCAAGGCACTGCGCAGGCCGTTGACGTTGAACGAGGCATCGCGCGAGGTCGAGATCGACGACCGGCGGACACCCGGGCTGAGCAATGCCAGGTCGGCATAGGCCCGGCCGTTGAGCGGCAGGTTGACGATCTGTTCGCGGGTGATGACGGTGCCACGGTCACTCGATTCGCTCTCGAGCAGCCGCGCCGCGCCGCTGACCTGCACGGTTTCGCCGACCCCGCCGACCGACAGCGCCAGGTCGACGCGCTGACGGGCCGCGACCGTGACCGTGATGTTCTCGCTGATCGCGGTGGTGAAGCCCTGCAGCTCGGCCTTCAGCGTGAAGGTACCGGGGCGGACGTTGAGGAACTGGTACTGACCACGATCGTCGCTGACCGTGGTGGCGGCAATCCCGGTCTCCGGGTTGGTCAGGGTCAGCGTCACGCCCGGGATGGCGGCGCCGGACTGGTCGCTGATGAAGCCCAGCACGGTCGCGCTGTCGAACTGGGCAAACCCGCTCGCCGCACACAGGTGCAGCGCGCAGGCCATGGCAAGGACGCGTAGACAGACTCGTTGGAACATGCAGGTATCCTTCACGAAGGCCAACCAGATGCGGGCGGCGCGCTCGACGCGCGGACACGGAACCGTCCTGTCGTTGCTGAACGGTGAGAAGAATACGCGAACCGCGTCGCCATGACCCCGGGAATCTTGACCGGAGACCGTGACGGCGGTGCGACACGGCCACGCTGGGCCGGAGTCGGGCCCTGGTGGACTGACTAGTCAGGCCGGCGCTGCCGCCGGCTCAGGGGGTGCGGGACAGGGTCGCCACTTCGACCGGGAGGTCGGGCAGGAACGTGACCTGCGCGCCTCGCTCGCGAACCCTGTCGTCAATTGCCTTGCGGATGGTCGTCCGGCGGGCCACCAGCGCGTCAACCTGCGCGCCACTCAGCCAGGGTCGCAGGATCGTGTCGAGATCGGCGCGGCTCAGCGCCTCGATCCGGTCCCACAGCACCCGATCGAACTGATGCGGCCCCTTGAGGCCAGACAGCGACGTCTGGGTGACGAACGCCCGCGAGTGGTCGATCAGGAAGACGTGCCCGTCGGCGTCGAGGAGCAGGTTGCCGCGGTTGCGGTCGATGTTGCCAATCAACTGGTCGAACAGCAGCATCCGGCTCATCTGCCGGCTCCACCGCGCCCCCGGCGCCTTCGGGGGGTGCGCCGGATCCCAGGGCGTGACGCCCTCGATCCAGTAGACCCCGGCGCCCTTGCGACCGGCGAGTTCCCGCTCGACCGACGGCGGCACCATGTCGAGCCCGAGCGCCCGGCTGAGACGATACGCGGCGATCTCGGAGGTGTAGCTCTCCATCTTGCCATGCAGCATGCCCCTGGTGAGCGGCTTCCAGGCCATGCTGCCGGCCAGCCCACCGGGCGCGAAATGAGCCCGCCGCGGCTTGGTGATGCCCACCGGGATGTCGGTGAAGCGTTCGACCGGGGCGGTGCGGAGGAACTGCTCGATCTCGCCTTCGCGACCGACCCAGGGGTACGCCGCGAGGTCCTGTGGCTCGAGCGAGCTGGTGGCAACCAGCGCCGCACCCGCTGCCAGCGGCTGCTCGGCCAGCGCCCGCGCCCCGGACGCCCCGAACGCACCCACCACGCCGGCGAACGCCACGACTGCCGTCGCCAGGTTCCTGTGCATGCTGCCCATATGGTGTTCCCCCGCCGCGCGTCGCCCCTTCCGTCTCAATACGGGAAACGCCGCCGGGGGTTCCTAGCGCACACGTGCCAGCGCGCCGGTACCTCCCGTCGGGTGACCTGGACGCGGCACGATGGTACGGGATGGCTGGAGGCTCTGGCATTGCCGAACGCTGGCCTCAGGCGCGCAGGTCGTCCGCCGATCGCGAATACACTCCGCTCATGCCTATTCAGAGTCTCGAAGATCTGTTGCACGACTCGCCCGCCGACCGGGTGGTCGAGTACCTGCGAGCGCAGTTCCTCGCCGCCGAGGGCATCGACCTCACTGACGACGCGCTGGCTCTGCAGCGCCTGCGCGCGGCGGCCGCCGAGGCTGTAGCCGAATTGGCGACGGAGACAGCCGTCGACGTCAGCCTGCCGTTCATCTCGTCGACAGCCGCCGGGCCGAAGCACCTCGCGGTCTGGGTGTCACGCGCTGTGCTGTCGGCGTGAGATGCGGCCCGCTGCGCTCGCGTCAGCGCACGGCCTGGGCTAGCATGCACGGGCTGCGCCGGTGCGCACCACGCTCCCCATGACTGCCCTGCCATTCGAGCACCTCGCCCTCAACGTCTCCGACCCGGCCGCGGTTGCCGACTGGTACGTCACGCACGTCGGCATGGAGG
>JACDAO010000647.1 GCA_013695405.1 Acidobacteriota bacterium
CTCGATGGTTGCGCCGTGCAGGGCGACGACCTGGTCAGGAACGTAGCCGCCGGCGAAGTTCACCACGCTGGCGATGCCACGCGCGTTCAGCGCCGCGACCACGACGTCGTCGCGCCCCCGAAGCGCCTCCGCGCTCATGCCGGCGGTACCGCCCACCGGGTCGTGCTCGTAGGGATCGACACCCGCCAGGTACACCGCGTCGGTGATCGCATGGCGATCGAGGAACGCCGGCAGCCGGTCGAGCGCCTGGTTGTACTCCCGCGCGTTGCCGACGCCGAAGCTCAACATCTGGCCGCTCTCGAGCACCTCCTCGTGCCCCGCCCTGCCGCCGTGCACGTCGAATATGTGAACTGGTAGTTGTGTCTGTCGCACGAACGCGACCGTGCCGTCGCCGTAGTGCGCATCGAGGTCGATCACCGCGACCCTCGCGTCGGGCCGGTCGCTCAGCACCAGTCCGAGCGCGGCGACGACGTAATTGAAGGTGCAGTAGCCGCTGCCGGTGTGCGGCCAGGCGTGGTGCGCGCCGGACACCGGATGCAGCACGATCCGCCCGAGCGCGTGGGCCAGCCGGTGGGCGACATGCTGGCCGAGCCAGATGCGCGCGACCGAGTCGGCGAAGGCCGGCGACCAGCGGAAGCCCTGCGACTCGGCGCGATGGATCGGTGTGCCGGTGCGTACCGCGGTCACGTAGTCGGGTGCATGCCAGGTCGCGATGTGATCCCACACCGTCTCGAGGTGGTCGGGCGACGGTGTCGGCACGACATGCAGCAGGTGCCGCCACGCCTCGACCACCGCGCCTGCCTTGGTCGTGCTGGTCAGCGGCGCGGCGTGCGTGACGTAGCGCGGGTCCCACACGGTGGGAACGAGACGGCTGTCAGAGACAGCCGTCAGCGCTTCGTCGTCGAGCGGAACCGCGTAGTGCGGGCAGATCACGAAATGGCTCGGGGCGATATCGCCGGACAGGGCGGCAGGCTGTCGTCAAGGTACACCTCCTGCTTGATCCCCAGGCCGCGCGGCGCCCCGCTAGGGCACGACAGTCACCGCAACGTCCCGATTTGCCACCGCCTGGTTGCCGTGGAAGTCCTCGGCAATGACCCGGAGCACGTAGTCGCCGGGCACCAGGGCGCTGGTATCCCAGTATCCCGGCGTCGCCACACCGTCACGGTAGGTCGTCGTCACCACGTACAGGAACTGCGTGCGCCGCTGACCATACACCGGGATGCCGCTGCCCGAGGCGAACACGCGGCGCGCCGCGTCCGACCCGGAACGCAGCTGGTCGAAGCGGATCGTGGTGAGAGGCGACTCGAAACCCGGGACTGGCGTGCCGTTCCTGGCGAGCACCTGGTAGCCGAGGGCGTACAGCCCGAGCCGCCGCGAGGGCACGTTGCCCTCGGCTTGATCCCACGCGTCGACGACGATCTGAACCCGGCCCCGCACCACCAGCCGCCGCTTGACGCGCGTCGTCAGCGGCTGGCCCTGCTCGTCGAACAGGCGAATGCCGCCACGGGCAATCGTCGGCGGCACCGTGTCGACGAACTCCACCAGGCGAAACTGCAACGGGTTGTGCTCGTTGCCCGGCCAGCCGATGTTGAGATGCACGTGATTGAACCGGTTGATCGAGCCGACCACGTCGCCCGCCGCAAAACGCGCCCCGCGCTTGGCGCGCATCCGCACCAGCAGACCGCTCGCGTCGTAGACCGGCGCAAACCGCTGCAGGTCATCGACCCCATCGTCACGCGATCGTCCCGCGCGCAGATGGACGTAGGTGACCGGCCCCACTCGTAGCCACTCGTTGATGGTCGCGAAGGCGCCCGTCGACACGGGACTGGTGACGGTGCCGTCGCGGACCGCACGCACCGGCGTGCCCTGCTCCTCGCGGACGTCGAGACCGGCGTGAAAGCGCTCGGAACCTTGTTCGCCCCGCGCCTCCGCGAAGGTGCCTGCCACCTCGTGCGGCCCCTCGAGCGGCGCCACAGGCCAGATCAGCGGCGTCCGTGCGAACTGCTGGTCGTCGAACGCCGGCGCGATGCCCGGCGACGATGGCGGCAGGGTCGTGCGCCATGCGGGCGGCGCGACCAGCCGGACCAGGGCGTTGCCGGCGTCGGCCACGACCACCCGGTTCGATGCCGCGAGCGCCAGGCTGCCAAGCCGACGGAAGCGTGCCGTGCCGCCCGGCCCGTCTTCGTAACCCACTGATGTGCCGGCGAGCCGACGCGCGTCGCCCTTCGACGGAATCTCGATGATTCGGCCCTGCTCGTCACTCACGTAGACGTCGCCAGCGGCGGTCACTGCGATGCCGATCGGCCGGTCGACGCCGACGATCGGCTGGGTGTGGGTGGTGACGACGCCAGTCGGCTCGATCGTGCGGATCAAACCGTTGCCGGTATCGGCGACGAGGATGCGACCTGCAGCGTCCACGGCCAGCCCGCACGGCGTGTCGAAGCTGGCCTGCGGACCCGGTCCGTCGAGTGCGCCGGGCATGTCCGACCCCGCCAGTGTGGTGACCTGTCCGTCGGGCGCAATTGCCCGAATCCTGTCGTTGTAGGTATCGGCGACGAGCACGCGACCCCTGGCGTCCACCGCCACGCCGACCGGACCGTTGAACTGCGCCTGGCCCGCGCGACCGTCGAGGTAACCAGCCACGCCGCTGCCCGCCATCGTGGTCACGCCGCCCTCAGGGGAGAGGCGCCGGATCGCGTTGTTGCCGGTGTCCGCGATGTACAGCACGCCGGCCGCGTCAATCGCCAGCCCGGACGGCGTACTGAAGCGAGCCGTCGCACCAGCGCCATCCGCAAAGCCGCCGCCGCCGCCAGCCACCGTCGAGACCTGGCCAGTCGGCGAGATCGCGCGAATCCGGTGCGAGTCGCCTGCATCCGAGAAGTAGATGGTGCCGTCGGCGGCCACGGCAACGCCGAAGGGTTCGGCAAGACGTGCGCGGTCGGCGCGGCCGTCGCGCCAGCCGACCCGCCCGTCACCCGCGAGCACGGTGACCCAGGCGGGCCATGG
>JACDAO010000587.1 GCA_013695405.1 Acidobacteriota bacterium
CGTGGTCAGGACAGCGCGGCCGCATCGACGCCACGGCACTGCAGCGGCTGATAGGTCAGCGGCTGCCCTTGTGCTTCCTGTGCGGCCCGCCGCCGATGGTCGAAGCCGTTGCCGCGGTGCTCTCGCACCTGGGGGTTCCCGCCGATCACCTGCTCTCCGAACAGGGGCTCCCGGCAATGTGAGAATTGCAGAATTGCAAATTCTGCAATTCTCTACATCCCCATCACGCGATAGCCGGCGTCGACGTAGAGCACTTCGCCGGTGATGCCGCGGCTGGCCGGGCCAAGCAGGAACATCGCCGTGTCGGCGACGTCGCTGCCGTCGATGTTGCGCTTCAGCGCGGCGCGGTCGCGATAGACCTGCAGGATGCCCGAGAAGCCGGAGATGCCCGACGCCGCCAGCGTCTTGACCGGACCGGCCGAAATCGTGTTGACGCGGATCCCCTGTGTGCCGAGGTCGGCAGCCAGGTAGCGGACCGACGACTCGAGCGCCGCCTTGGCCACGCCCATCACGTTGTAGTTCGGAAAGACGCGGTCACTCCCCAGGTACGAGAGCGTGACGATGCTGCCGCCGCCGCGCGTGACCATCAGTGGCGCCGCACCACGGGCCAGGGCGATCAACGAGTAGGCGCTGACGTCGAGAGCAATCCGGAAGGCTTCGCGCGAGGTCTGCGTGAACGGCGCCGACAACGCCTCACGCGGCGCGAAGGCCGCGCCGTGCACCAGGAAGTCGAGGCCCTCGCTGCGCCCGCTCAGGTGGTCGAACAGCGCGGCGATGTCCTCGTCGCGGCTGACGTCGCACGGCAGCAGCAACGGCGGACGGCTCAACGTCGCGGCGAGCTCGTCGAGATTCTCCTTGAGTCGTTCGTTCTGGTACGTGAGCACCAGTTGCGCACCGGCGGCATCGGCGCGTTGCGCGATCGCCCACGCCAACGACCGCTTGTTGGCCACGCCGACGATCAGACCGGTGCGTCCCTGGACATCCGACATGCGACACGTTCCCCGTGGGGCACAGTGCGGGCCCCAGTGCCCGCCGCTCACCCTCGGCAGTATACCGGGGCGCGCACCACGGGCGGCCATGGCGATTGGCGATGCGGCCGACGAGTGACGTGGAGCTTACACGACGGGCGCGGCACGGTGGCGCCGGCGCGCGTTCAGCGGCCGCGGCGACTGCTGTTGCTGTTGCTGCTGCCGTCGCTGCTGCCGTGCTGGCGAGGCGGACGACCAGGCGACGACGGGCCGGGACGCGCGGCCTTGCCACCGGGGTGGCCGTTGGCGTAGGGCGAGTAGCCACCCCATTGGGCACCTGAGCCCTGACCGGCGTTCTGTCCCTGCGGGCGTGGCCGACCACCGCCACCGCCACCGCCGCGACGTGGCTGCGGCTGCCGCGACACGTTCCACAGCGTGAAGTCCGCGGGCTTGCGCTCTGGCACCTGCCCGTCGATCTTGGGCAGGGTGGCGCGAATCAACTGGTGGCGATGCACCGGTTCGTCACCTGTCGCCGGCGCGACGTCGTCGGTATCGACCGGCGCGGCAGGCACGGGCACCGCCCTGGCCGACACGGGCGCCGGAGGGACCACGGCCGGCGCCGCCGGTGGAGCGATCGGCGGAGCCGGTTGTTCGCTCTCGACCTCGACCCTCGTCAGCGGTTCGTCGGTGTCTGCATCCCGCCCGGTGATGCCTTCGAGCACGGTCTTGTACAGGACAGCCTGCGGCTCGGCCTTCTTGCGCCGGGCCGGGGCCTTGCCGCCCTTGTAGACGTGCTCGTGGTCACAGGTCGAGCAGCGGGTCTGACGAACATCGTCTTCCACGAGGGCGACGATCACATGATTGGTAAGGCGCTTCTCGCGCGGACAATAATCGTCCAGCACATCACCCAGCCGAAGCCGGCGCTCTTGCATCAACAGCTCCCGGAAGTACATCCCAGGCGGGAAGGGATCTCCGTGTCAGAGAGCACGGAAAGGTAGTCACCTGATACTAGCACATCATCGCGGCTCCGCCAGCCACGACTCGAGTTCGTCCAGGCGTGCCGCAACGGCCCCGGGGGCGGTACTTTGCGGGGTCTGCCGCGCACGGATCGACGCCAGCGGCGTGATCGCATCGACCACATCATCGCCGAACAGCGGCGAGAAGCGGCGCCAGTCCTCTGGTGCCAGGGACTCGATGGCCCGGCCATCCTGCAGCAACGTCCGTACCATGCCGCCAACCAGTTCGTGGGCGTCGCGAAATGGCAGGCCTTTGCGCACCAGATAATCGGCCACGTCAGTGGCGAGCATCAAGCCGCCGGCCGCCGCACGCGTCCGCTGACGCTGCACATGCAGCGTGCTGACCACCGCCTCGCACGACCGGAGGCTGCCGATCAGGGTGTCCTCGGTGTCGAACACCGCTTCCTTGTCCTCCTGCAGATCCTTGTTGTAGCCGCTCGGCAGGCCCTTCATGGTCGTCAGCCAGCCGACGTGCCTGCCGATCACCCGTCCGGTCTTACCTCGGACGAGTTCCATCGGGTCCGGGTTCTTCTTCTGCGGCATCAGGCTGCTGCCGGTGGTCACCGTGTCGTCGAGTTCGAAGAAGCCGAACTCCTCCGAGCCGTAGATGATCACGTCTTCGGCCAGCCGGCTGACGTGCACCATCGTGAGCGCACCGGCGTGCAGGAACGACGACACGAAGTCACGGTCGGCGACCGCATCGATGCTGTTGGCGACAACCCGCGAGAAGCCCAGGCGACGCCTCAGGAACTCGACGTCGATGGGAAATGAGTTCCCGGCAATCGCACCGGAGCCGAGCGGCAGCGCGTCGGCTTCGTCGCGAACGTGATCGAAGCGGTCGCAGGCGCGGCGGAACGCCGCTGCGTGCGCCAGCCAGTAATGCGCTTCGAGCACCGGCTGCGCGCGGCGCAGGTGGGTGTAGGCCGGCAG
>JACDAO010000611.1 GCA_013695405.1 Acidobacteriota bacterium
GCCTGGTCCTGGTAAAGCGGCTCGAGACCCGATCGGCCAGGCCCGGCAGCAACGCCGCGGCGACCGCCACCAGCCGCGAGCCGCGGAAGGGATACAGGTCGGCACGCGGCCGGCGCAGGCAACGCACCATGGCGTCGGCAACCTGTTCCGGCGTCTGCTGCGGGCCGACGCCTGCCACATCCTGCCCCCATGCCTGACGCATCGCAGTCCGGAACTCGGTCTCGGTGCTGATGGGATAGACCATCGTGACGTGCACGCCGGTACCGGCCAGTTCGGCGCGAACCGACTCGCCAAGGCCAGCCTGCGCGAACTTGGTCGCGGCGTAGGCACCCATCCGTGCCACGCCCTTGCGGCCGACGATCGACGAGACGATGAACAGGTGCCCGGCGCCGACCGTGCGGAAGTGAGCGACCGCGCCACGCGCCGCATGGAACGTCCCGAAGAAATTGACCTCGAGCAACCGGCGCATCGTCTCGACCGAGGTCTCGTCGAGGCGGCCGTTGTAGCCGAGTCCCGCATTGCAGATCACCACGTCGAGCCGTCCGGTCTGGTCGATCGCGGTCAGCAGCAGGTGTGCGACCTGGGTCTCGTCGGTGACGTCACAGGCCACCGCGGTGGCCGTGCCTCCGGCGTCGCGAATCGAGGTCGCCACCTGCTCGAGGCGGTCGTGACGACGTGCCCCGAGAACGACGTGCAGGCCTTCACGGGCCAACGCTCGCGCGCAGGCCTCGCCAATGCCCGAGGAAGCGCCAGTGACGACGGCGGTGCGGACCGGGTCCATGCCAGGATCGTAGCAGGGCGCCGGTGCTATCCTCCCGGCAATGCCCGCGAACCCTCCGGCGGCGATCGTCACGGCTGACGACGCGCGTGCGATGCCCTGACATGGATCGGATGCGCCGGCTGCTGCGCGATCTGGTGGCCATCAACTCGATCAACCCGTCGCTGGTGGCGGGGGCCCCGGGTGAGGCCGAGGCGGCGGCCTGTGTCGCCGACTGCCTGCGCGAGTCCGCGCTCGACGTCGTCGTCAGCGACGCCGCGCCGGGCCGCCCCAACGTCGTCGGCGTGCTCGACAGCGGGCAGCCCGGGCCGACACTGCTGCTCTGCGGACATCTCGACACCGTCGGGGTCGAGGGGATGGACGCGCCGTTCGCGCCGACCGAGCGCGAGGGCCGGTTGTACGGGCGCGGCAGCCTCGACATGAAGAGCGGCGTCGCCGCCTGTGTCGGGGCGGTGCGACTGCTGGCCTCCGAAGGGCTGACCCGCGGCCGGGTCGTGGTCGCGGCAGTGGCCGACGAGGAGCACGCCAGCGTCGGCGCCGAGGCCCTGGTCCGTGACTGGCGCGCCGACGGCGCTGTGGTGACCGAGCCCACCGACCTCAGCGTCGCCGTGGCGCACAAGGGTTTCGCGTGGCTGGAGTTGCACGCGTACGGCAAGGCCGCACACGGCAGCCGGCCCGACGAAGGCCGCGACGCGATCCTGGTGATGGGACGGATTCTCGGCGTACTCGAACGGTTCGACCAGGAGTTACGTGCCCGACCGACCCACCCGTTGCTGGGGAGCGGGTCGCTGCACGCCTCGACCATCGACGGCGGCGGCGAATGGAGCATGTATCCGGCGCATTGCCGACTGCACGTCGAACGACGCACCCTGCCGGGCGAGGATGGCGCCCGCGCGCTGCACGAGGTCGAGCAGATGCTCGGTGTGTTGCGCAGCAACGACCCGGCCTTCACGGCCGATGTGCGGCTGATGCTCGAACGACCCGCCTACAACATCGACGAGCGCGCCGAACTGCCGCAGGTGCTGGTGGCGGCGGCGCGGGCGCGTGGCCTCGAAGCCCGCATCACCGGCATGAGCTACTGGACCGACGCCGCGCTGCTCGGCACCGCCGGCATCCCGACGGTGATCTTCGGTCCGCGGGGCGCCGGCCTGCACGGCGTCAGTGAATACGTCGAACTGGCCAGCGTCGACGAGTGCGCGCTGACCCTGGCAGCAACGGCGCGGCAGTTCCTGGCCTGATCGGCGAGCCCCGGCGGCCCGCTTTTTGAGTAGGCGACGTCCTACCGGATGCGATGCCGCGCCGGGTCGCCGGCACAGGTGCGCTGAGGGGAGCCTCCGCGTCCTGCCGTCGTTCTGGTTCAACGTGTCGGGCATCGCCGGCGAACGGCTGGGTCAGCTGCGAGGACCATGTCAGCACGACCATTGGGGAAGCGGCGGGCAACCAGCCCGCGCAAAAAGGCGCGTGGCCGTGCGCTCAGCGGTCGCGGATGACGCTGCGCAGGACGAAGCCGACGTTGGCGGGACGCTCGCCGAGCCGACGCATGAAGTACGGGAACCATTCGCGGCCGTATGGAATATAAACACGCACGCCGAGGCCTGCCTGGTGCAACTCGGTCTGCAGATCGCGGCGCACGCCGTACAGCATCTGGAACTCGAAGCGATCGGCAGGCAACCGCAGGTCGGCCGCGACCTGACGGGCCGCCTCGATCATGGGCGGATCATGGGTGGCGAGGGCAGGATAGGCTCCACGGCGCAACAGCGTCTCGAGCATCCGCCGGTACGCCGCGTCGACGTCGGACTTGGCCTGGTAGGCCGCCGACGGCGGCTCCTGATACGCGCCCTTGACCAGGCGGACCCGGGCGCCGAGCGACAGCACGCGCTCGAGATCGGCCTCGCTGCGCTTCAACGCCGACTGCAGCACCACGCCGACGTTGGTGAGCCCGTCACGCCACGCCTGCTCGAACAACTGCAGCGTCGCGTCGACGTACGGCGAGTTCTCCATGTCGATGCGCACGAAAAAGCCGTCGTCGCGCGCCCGGGCGAGGATCGCGCGCAGGTTCGCCGACGCCAGATCGCGGTCGATGGCGAGCCCGAGCTGGGTCAGCTTGATCGAGATGTTGCGGCCGATGTCGGCGGCGACGATCTGGGGGAACATCGCCAGGTAGGCATCGGTCGCGGCCTCGGCGGCAGCGGCCGACTCGACACTTTCGCCGAGCAGGTCGAGTGTCTGGGTCAGGCCTCGCGCTTCGACGGCGGCGGCTGCGGCAATCGCCTCCTCGATGCGCTCACCCGCGACGAAGCGTCGCGCGAAGCTCGACGGCGAACGCATCCCGTAGCGGCTGGCGATCTGCTTCAGGGCGCGACTGCCGGCCAGGGTCCCGAATGCGCGCTTCGACAGAGCGTCGATCATGCCGTGACGGTGGGACGCGTCTCCTGCAACAGGTGTTGCAACTGTCGTGCATAGAAGCGCAGGACGAACCGATCGCGGACACGCACCAGCGGTCCCTCGACCGCGAGCACGCCTCGCTCGTCGAGGATCGGCAGCGCCTGCTCGACCGCCTCGGCGGCATCGCACGTGTCGAGGTTGGCACCGGCGGCGGCCAACTGATCGAGCAGGCCCTGGACGCGGTGTCGCAAGTCCACTCGCGGAATCGACGGCCGCATCGCAGCGGCGACGACGGCGGTCGGCAGCACCTTGTGGAGCTGGCCGATGGCGAGCCGGGTCTGCTGGGCCAGCGCCACCACATCGCGCCGTGATCGCGCGTCGTGACCAGTCAGCACGATCGGCGCGCCGAACGACACGAACGCCCGCGACTGGTAACCGACCGCGCTGCCGACCATCTCGGCAAGTTCGCGTGAGAACGGACGCTGCCGCCGCTTGGTCCCCTGCGGTGCCAGGATCTTGTCCTCGAGTACCAGGTCGTAGGCAATTGCCACAGGCACGATCTGCAGCACCGGCACTTCGGCCAGCACGATCGCGTTGAACAGCCCGGTCTTGGCCGATTTCAGCTCGCCGCTGTAGCTGCGGCCGCCCTCGGGGTAGAAGAACAGGTCGTGGTACTGCAGCAGTTCGGCGACGAAGGCCTTGAGCGTCACCAGGTAGGCAGCGTCGCGGGCACTGCGGCGAATCGGGATCGCCCCGGTCACGTGCTTGTGCAGCAGGCCGAGCGCGCCGCCGAACAGGTTGATGCCGGCCGCGATGACCGGCGGCCGCAGTTGATGGTCCTCGAGGATCAGCAACTCGATCAGGTAGTCGAGGTGACTCTTGTGGTTGGAGACGTAGACCACGCGACCGCGATCGAGCGCGCCAGTGACGTGATCGAGGCCCTCGGGCACGCGCTCGACCTTGCGCAGGATGGGGTACAGCGGATGCTTGAGCGCCCGGTAGATCGAGTGGCGCTGGGTGGTGCGCAGTTCCTCGAGATAGCCCTCGATGCGGGCCTTCGCGGCCGGGTCACCGTCGGGCCCCTCGAACACGCGCCGCACGTCTTCGCGGGCCAGGACGGCCTGCCGCAGTTCCTCGGCAATCACGGACGGGGAGTGTAGCATTCGCGTCCGCCTCGCGGCCCGCCGCCGGACTGCCTGTACCCGGTCACACGGTCGCGGCCGATTCGCCGCGTGGACTGTCGATCTCGCGAATCACCGCGTCGGTGTAGGCGGTGGTCGTCGCGGATCCGCCGAGGTCACGGGTGCGGATCACACCGGCGGCCAGGACCCGGCTGACCGCGCCGAAGATCACGTCCGCCGCGGTCCGCTCGCCGAGGTGCCGCAGCATCATCAAGGCCGACAGCAGCAGCGCGGTGGGATTGGCCAGGTCCTGCCCGGCGATGTCCGGGGCGCTGCCATGGACGGCCTCGAACACGGCGATTGTCAGGCCGAGGTTGGCGCCCGGCACCACGCCGAGCCCGCCCACCAGGCCGGCACCCAGGTCGGAGACGATGTCGCCGTACAGGTTGGGGAGCAGCAGGACGTCGAACTGCTCGGGCCGCATCACCAGCTGCATGCAGGCGTTGTCGACGATCTTCTCCTCGTACTGCACGTCCGGATAGTCGCGAGCCACCGCACGGGCGCACTGCAGGAACAGCCCGTCGGTCAGCTTCATGATGTTGGCCTTGTGGATCGCGGTGACCTTGCGTCGCCCGTTGTTGGCGGCATGCTCGAAGGCGAACTTCGAGATCCGCTGGCTGGCTGCCGCGGTGATCACCTTGAGGCTCTCGACCACGCCCGGCGCGACCTGGTGTTCCAGCCCGGCGTAGAGGTCCTCGGTGTTCTCCCGGACGATCACCAGGTCGACGCCCTGGAAGCGCGAGGGCACGCCCGGCAGGTTGGTCACCGGGCGCAGGTTCGCGTAGAGATCGAGCGTCTTGCGCAACCCGACGTTGACGCTGGTGAAGCCCTCGCCGATCGGCGTGGTGACCGGTCCCTTGAGGGCGACGGTGTTGGCGGTCACCGAATCGAGCAGCGCCTGGGGCAGGGTCTGCCCGGACTGCTCGAGTGCGGTGATGCCGGCATGATGTTCATCCCAGTCGATGGCGACACCAGACGCCTGGATGATGCGGACGACCGCGGCGCTGACTTCTGGGCCGATGCCGTCTCCGGGGATGAGCGTCACGCGATGAGCCATGGGTGCGGCCATTATAGAACCCGTGGCGACGTTGGACTGGCAGCCCTGGCAGACGGCGGCATTCCTCGGCGCGCAGCGGCAGCAACGGCCGGTGCTGCTGCTGATCGAGGCGGCGTGGGCGCCGGCCTGCGCCCTCGCGCATGCCGAGGTGTTCTCGCGGCCTGACGTCTGCGAGGCGATCCGGGCCACCTGCATCGCGGTCCGCGTCGACGCCGATCGGCGCCCGGACATCGCCGATCGCTACGGGCTCGGACACTGGCCGACGCTGCTGTTCCTGACACCGGACGGCTCGGTCCTGACCGGCGGCACACATCTGGACGCGACGCTGGCGTCGCGGGTCCGGCAGGTGGTCGAGGCCTTCGC
>JACDAO010000633.1 GCA_013695405.1 Acidobacteriota bacterium
CGGCAAGGTGGCTCAGGGGCGCTCGCAGGCTCGACTGCGGCCGCGGTGAGGCTCCAGTGGAGCCGTTCTATCGACCGGCCGGGCCCACGGGCGGGCCGAGAGACAGACCCTGCCCCGGTCCTAGAACGCCGAACGGTTAAGAAGTGATTTCTTTACGCAGCTTTACCTGACTGGACTTCTGCCAGATGGAGGGTCTCCAGGTTTTGGATGGCGCTCGCGCGGCGGAGGTCAAAGGTGTTCTTGCGGATCCCGATGTAGCGCGCGTCGTTGCCTTGCCGTTGCGAGATGTGGGCAAGTTTATGCTCGATCATCGTCCGCGCTCGCAGCGCCTGGCGTCCCGCGGCTGTCTGGATCTGCGTGCGGAGTCGGTGCTGCAGCGGCTCGTTCTCGGCAATGGCGACCGAGCGACCATGGCCGAACGCGGCGGTGGTGCAGTGAGGGCGCAAGGCACAGGGGTCGCAGGCATCCGGATCGAATGTGACGACCGTGCCGAACGACACGCGTTGCACGTGTCCCGCGGGACATTCGATGGTGCGGTCGCGGAGGTTGAGCCGGAAGGCGGACTTGGGGAAATGGCGGCCATTCTGCGACGTCCATGGTTTGCACACGATCTGCCCGCGCCGGCGGAGCACGTCATCCACGAGGGTGCTGTTGATATAGCCGCGATCGATCAACAGCTGGTCGACCTCGAGTCCCTGCCGCGTTAGGTCGGCCGTCAAGGACGGGGTCGCCTCCCGCTCGGGCCGATTCGCCGACGTCAGGGCGCACGCCAGAATCAGGCCGCGGTCGACGTCGGTGGCGATGTGCCGCTTGAAGCCATTGAACCGCTTGCTCTTGGTCTTCCGTCCGTGATGCATCTCCGGGTCCTCGATCGACACCCGTCGGTCGGTGGCGACCCCGTCGCGGATGCGCGCCCCACCCGTCGGATCGGGCTCCAGATCCTGCGTGCGAATCTGCACGAGGGTCTCGAGCGATGTCTTCAGCGGGGGCTCGGCGACCTCCGCGGGCAGTTGGTGGGCGATCCACCCCTGCAGCGCGTCGAGTTGGCGAGCGAACGTCTTGATCGCCTCGGCCTTCTGGCCCACGTCGTTCCAGTCGATGTCGAGGGCGCGCTTGATACTCGACGCGTTGAGCAGGGGAATGCCCGCCTGCGTGCACACCCGCTCGTAGGGCCACCCGAGCACACCGGCCGCACACTGGACCACGTTGCGGGCCGCATGTGCCAGCAAGTTGAACGTGTCCTCGACCCGTCCCGCGCCCTCCAGCGGGCTCGAATCAATCGCCACGCGCAGGGTCGTGGGCAGTTTGCGATAGTCAAAGGCCTGGCTGCGCTTCGCCAGTGCGACGGTGCGTTCGAGCAGACGCCGATCCAGGTCGGCGGCGATCAACCGTTCGCGAAACTCCTGCAACGCGCCTTGCGAAAACGGTGGCGCCTCGGCGCCCAGGCACCCCAACACCATCTGCACCCGCAGGTCCACGACGGTCAACTCGATCATCTCGGCGTCGGACATGCCCAGGTAGCCTTGCACCAGCATCGCCATGGCCATCAGCGCCGGCGGCCGCGCCGCTTTCCCCGCGCCCGTGCTCCGGTACATCGTGGCGAGCTCGGCTTGAAACGCCTCATCGAACAACTCGTGCCGATGCAGACGCAGAAATCCGAGCAGCTTCCGGACACGGTCCAGACGTTTCAGCAGGAACTGCTCTTGTCTCGTGGGTGACACCGGCGGTGTCCATCGTGCGATCGTCATCGGCATGCCTCCTCGGGCCGTCGGCCCGCGTCGGCATCAGATCACACATCGCATGCGCCCATTCATTGAAAGAACTGATCTTTCCCATCAGTTAAACTGATCGGCGTTCTAGCTAGGCCATCGTGAACAGCTGCTCCATCGCATCGTGATCACGCGTGCCACGGCATCGTGATCACCGATTCCACGCATCGTGATCGGGCGTTCCACGCGTCGTGATCACCGGTTCCAACCAACGTGATCACGGCGTGGGCGACCGCTGGGCTTCGGTTCTACCCTGCGCTCCTTTTGCCCTACGGGGGACGGGAGCGGGATGGCGACGGAGCGATTGTCCATGCGGAAGATTCGGGAAATGCTGCGCCTCACGTGGGTGGCGCAACGCAGTCATCGGGAGGTCGCCCGCAGTCTCGGGGTGAGCGCCGGCGCGGTCGCGTCGGCGATCGGCCGGGCGCGGGTGCTGGAGCTGAGTTGGGCGGCGGTCGAGGCGCTGAGCGACGACACGCTGGAGCCACGGCTGTACGGAC
>JACDAO010000652.1 GCA_013695405.1 Acidobacteriota bacterium
CGGACAAGTCCGACCGCTACCTGTCGAGACAAGTCCGACCGCGACACCGCTGCACCTCACGTCAATAGCGCACCGATCATCCGGCCGACGCCCCACACCAGCAGGGCTGCCAGGGCGAGCAGGAAGAGAACCACCGCCAGCCCCTTCGCCAGCGTGGCCTTGTTCAGGGGGCCGTGCCCGCGACCTTGCCGGTCGCCCCGTGCACCACCAGTTGCTAGGTCTGTCCGCGCGCGCGATAGCTGCCGACGTACAAGGGCACGAGCGTGAGCGTCCCCACTTCCTTCGACCAGCTCGGCCACGTCTCGTCAGGTACGGTCCACGTGCGCGCGTCCTTCGTGAGCGCCGAGTCGATGCGCGCGTTGAAGCGCTCGCGCGTCCCGTCCCAGGCGTCCCACAGGCTGACGGCGTACTGCTCGACGGTTGCCCCCGCCAGGTAGCGCGGGTCGAACGGCACGGCCGTGTCGAGGGCCAGTGGCGCCAGGCCCTTCAGGAGCGCTGCCGGGACGCTGCTTGCCCCGGGCTCGATTTCCTCGAAGCCGCCCTCGACCACCCCCGAACGCACCTCGCGACGACGCTCGCCGTCCTGTTCGGTCCACTCGACCTCGGTGCGCCAGGCGCAGTGCACGTAGATGGAGAACAGCCAGTACGGCAGGTAGACCGGGCGCAGCCGGCCGAGGTCCATCCGCGCGGAACCGAGATCGCCGCCACTCACTTCGGTCGACCACGCGCGGATGCGCTCGCGCGCGTCCGCCTCGCTGAGGCGGAACGGCACGACGGCGTTCGGCGCGAGCGGCGCATCGCTCTCGAGCCTCGGTCGCAACAGCGGCGTTCCGCAAGCGAGGCACGTCGTGCCGGCGATGCCGGGTTCGTAGACGACCGTCGCATGGCACGTGGGGCACGGCCGTTCGACGCGCGTGCGGGTGAAGACGCGGCGATTCTCTGGGCTGTCGCGCAGGTATGGCACGAGCGGGAACGGGACCGGGGTCCGCGCGTCCGCTGGAGGCAGGTCCACCGCGGCGCCGCACGACACGCAGCCGACGTGCTGCAGCCGCGCCTGCCAACTGGCCACGCCGCCGCACCCGGCGCATCGATACGTGTGCGGGTGCGACGGTGTCTCGCCCGTGAACTCCATCGGCCCCATCGTGTGACGTGTCAGCGATTGACGATCATCAGGATGATTAACGTCAGGGCAATCAGCAGGCCGATCTTGATCCAGCTGAGAGGGTAGGTGCCGCCCATCCGTCCGGTCGAGGCGTTGACGACGACCTGGTACGCCTTGGTCCGGTACATGTACGTCATCACGTACACCGGCACCAGGACATGCTTGAACGTGCGTCCGCTCCATTGTGGCGACATCACCAGACCCTGGTAGGTGTCACCGGGGATCTGCTGGATGCACATCGCGCGCAGCGTCTCGTGCATCGCCGCCAGCGCCTGCTCTGCCGCGTCGACGAGCACGATCTGGTACTGCTCGACGACGTGTCCTGACAGGTAACCGGTATCGTACGCGACCAGGTCGGTGGTGGGGAAGGGCTCGACCTGGTGCAGCAGGCCGTGCTCGATGCCGCGGGTGCCCGGAATCAGCGTGTCGTCGAAGAAGTGGTCGACGCGCCCGGCCGCCGGCTCCCAGCGGACCCGCCGCACCCGGTTGTTGCCCTGCTGCACGTAGTAGTAGTGCCCCGCCTCGGCGTGCCACGGACAGTGGACGCGCGCATCGAAGGTCCAGTACGGGATGTACAACCCGTGCAGGGTGTCGACCATCGCCTTGCGCTTGAACCCGTTTGGCGCCAGCCACTTGCTCGAGAACCAGTGGCGCACCGTCTCGCGCACCTGCGACTCGCTGATCCGGAACGGCAACAGGCTGGACGGCGTGATCGGCGGCTTGATCGACTCGTAGGCGAGCAGCGCCGGCGAGCCGCAGAACTCGCAATTCTGGCCGACCCGCGCCGCGTCGTAGACCATCACCGCCTGGCAGCTGCGGCACTGGACGCTGCGGGTGTCGGCCTGCCAGCCGCGCTGGTCGTCGGTGGCTTCGCGCAACGTGCGTTCGAGATCGAGTTCCTCGATCGGTCCGGCACCCTCACTGAACGCGTACTGGGATTCGTGGCCGCAGAACGGACACACCAGCCGCTGCTTGGCGGCGTTCCACTCCGCCTGCGCGCCGCAGGCGACGCACAGGTGCTTGTGGAGCGCGGCGATCTCGAGTGGCGGAGGGGTCGACACGGTCAAGACGGAGGCGCCGGACCTGACCGGCGGGCCAGCAGCGCCGGTCGAACGAGTCCGACCGCTACGCGATGTGGTCTAGTTGGCCAGGTACTGGTCCAGGGCGGCGCGCGTGACGCGGTAGCTGGCGCCGATCTTCTTGGCCTTCAGCTCGCCTGCCTCGATCACCGCCATCACGTCGGCCTCGGTCACGCCGAGCACCGTGGCGACGTCGGCCGGGCCGAGCAGATCGACGGCCGGCAGGACCG
>JACDAO010000669.1 GCA_013695405.1 Acidobacteriota bacterium
TTCCAGAGCGGTGTCGCCGGCCCGATCCGCATCTACCGCCGGGCCCGGCCGGCCGATGCGCCCCGGCCGATCGAGGTCCATGATCATGGAGTCGCTGGCAGCGCCGTGGCCGCACCGGCGGTGCCGGTGACCGAGTCGTGACCGAGCCGCGCAACCCCCTCGTCGAGCCGACCCCCGACGAGGTCGATCAGGACGTGGCCGTGCCGGTCAGCGAGGCTGGCGAGGCCAGTGCGCCGACGCCTGCCGACCCACGCCCCCTGTTCGAGAGCGCGGAGATGATCGACGCGCCTCGCCCGCCGCACCGGCTCAAGCCGGTGGTCGAAGCGTTGGTGTTCGCCTCGCCCGAGCCGCTGACGCTCAAGGCGATCACCCGCGTGCTCGAGGACCAGAGCCGCGAGGACGTCGAGCAGGCGCTCGCCGAACTCCGCGACGACTACGCCCGGTCGTCGGGGCTGCAGCTGGTCGAGGTCGCCGGCGGCTACCAGATCGTCACCAGGCCGGAGCTGTACGAGTGGGTGCGGCGGCTCTTCAAGGAGCGCACCAGCTCGAAGCTGTCCGTGCAGGCGCTCGAGACGCTGGCGGTGATTGCCTACAAGCAGCCGGTCACGTCCGGCGAGATCGCCGAGATTCGCGGTGTCAGCGCGACCACCGGGGTGCTCAACACCCTGCTCGATCGCAAGCTGGTGAAGATCGTCGGCCGCATGCAGGTGGTCGGCCGCCCGTTCATGTACGGCACGACCCGCGAGTTCCTCGACAAGTTCGGGCTCAAGGACCTGTCCGACCTGCCAAAGGTCGAGGACATGTCCGAGGCGCTCGGCTTCGATCTGCCGACTCCGGTCAACGAGGACCCGCCGCTGGGGACACTGCCGTTCGACGAGCGGCCGGATGGCGACCCGGAGCCCGGTCCGGCTGACCATACGCGCGAGGAGCGCTGATCAGGAGACGAAATGCCGGCGCAGCGACTGCAGAAGATCCTCTCGACCGCCGGTGTCGCCTCTCGTCGCGTCGCCGAGACCCTGATCGCGGAGGGCCGCATCCGCGTCAATGGCGAGGTTGTCGCCGAACTCGGCGCCAAGGCCGATCCCGACGCCGATCACATCGAGGTCGATGGCCGGCGGTTGCACACCGCAGTACCGCGGCGCTACGTGCTGCTCTACAAGCCGGTGCACTACGTCACGACCCGGTCCGACCCGCAGAAGCGTCCGACCGTGCTGACGCTGCTCGGCCAGATGGGCCAGGGGCTGTATCCGGTCGGACGGCTCGACTTCGACTCCGAAGGTCTGCTGCTGCTGACCAACGACGGCGAACTGGCCGATCGGCTGACCCATCCGCGCCACGAGGTGCCGCGCACCTACGAAGTGCGGGTGTTCGGTGTCCCGTCGGGCGAGACGCTGCGCCGACTGACTGCCGGCGTGCCGCTCGATGGGCGACGGACCGCGCCGGCCCGGGTGCGGATCATCGACACCTTCGAGAAGTCGTCGGGGCCGCAGGCGCTGCTCGAACTGGTCATCCACGAGGGCCGCAACCGGCAGGTGCGGCGGATGTGTCAGGCGGTGGGCATGCCGGTGATCACGCTGGCGCGGACCAAGATCGGCTCGCTCTCCGACAAGCGCCTCAAGCCCGGGATGTACCGCGAGCTCCGGCCGGGCGAGGTGCAGCAGCTGCGCACCGACGCCGGCCTGGCCGCCGCGTCGCCGACGCCGGTGCTGCGCACCAGCACGGCGCCGACCCAGGGCGTGCGCGGCGGTCACGCGCCGACGCCGACACACATCGCGCGCACCCGCGGCGGACAGCCACGCCCGAAGAAGACGCTGCGTGACGTGGTCCGCGAGGCGGCTCGTGCGGCGCGCGGCCCCCGCAAGAGCGCCGGGCCGGCCCGCAAGCGGCCGCGTCCGAAGAGGTAGCCGTGGGCCTGCCGCCGGCCTAGCTCCACGGCATTTCCGCCCACAACCGCACCAGCACCCACAGCTCGCGCGCCGACGGCGCCCGTGCGACGTCGGCGTGCGTGATCATCCCGGTCACGTGCACGCGGGTCGGCGTCCCGCTGGCCGCCAGGTAGCGGCCGAGTGCCGCGGCCTCCGAGTCGGGAATGACCGTGTCGCCTGCGGCGTGGATGACGTACACCGGCGCGGCGGGCGCCGGCGATCGGACCGGCGACAACGCAGGCTCGTGACCGAACCGGTCCGCCAGGGGCAGCAGGCGCGCCCCGAGCTCCGGGACGTTCCTGGTGTTCACCATGTGCATCAGCGCACGGGCCGGCTCCGGCAACTGGCGCTCAGCCGCCACGGCGTTCGCGAACTCGCGCGCCGCACGCGGCTTGTCGAACATGTCCAGGTGCGAGGCGTGCAGGAATCGACCGACCGCGTCACGCAGCGGCTTGACCTGCGACGCGGGGACGAGCTGGGGGGCCACGTTGGTCAGCAGGATGACGCCGCCGTAGTCGTGCGGCGGGTGGCGCCGCCCGTCCGGCTGGATGCCGGTGCACAGGTAGCGGGCCACGGCGGGCAGCGACGCGTGTCCGCCGACCGACAGCACGAAGGCCACCCGTTCCCGCAAGGTCGGCCGGCCCGCCGCCACCACCGACAGGCCTCCGGAGAACGAGATGCCGAGCACGCCGATGCGCCGGTCTGCATGCGCCGGGATGTCGGGCGAATCGAGCACCGCCACGGCGGCGTCCTCGATGTCGTCGGTCAGGCGCGGCGTCACCAGGTAGGTGCGCAGGTCCGGCAGCGCCGGTGTCACGACCGGCGTCCCCGACTGCGCGAGTGCTTGAGCGAAGGCCACCAGCCGCGGTTCGTCGATGCCGAGCGCGTGTACCCCACCGGTCAGCAACAAGGGCCGGGTGCGCACCACGCCGGGCCGGTAGAGGCGCAGCTCGCGCGCGCCCCGTCGTCCGCGGAACGGGAGCGTCCTGGTCGTGACGGTGGTCGTCTGCCAGCCCCCGACATGTGCGGCGATCGGCCCCTCGACGTGAC
>JACDAO010000675.1 GCA_013695405.1 Acidobacteriota bacterium
GGACTGTACACGGGGGTCGCAGCCCTGGCGCACGGCGACGCATTCACCTGGCACGTTCGACTGCCCGACCGGGTGGTGGGCGGAGGGCAACTCGAGGTCTACGAGACCCACGCCGACAGCCTCGAGAGACCTGGCGTACCCAAGGGCGAGCTGCGGCCGATGACCGCGTGGCGCAGCCGCATCTTCGAGGGTACCAGCCGCGAGTGGTGGGTCTACGTCCCGGCGCAGTACCGGGCCGAGACGCCGGCCGCGGTGATGATCTTCCAGGACGGCGCCGGCTCGCGGACGTTCGTGCCGACCGTGTTCGACAATCTGATCGCCCGCGGCGACATGCCGGTGACCGTCGCGATCTTCGTGCAGCCGGGCGCGTTCGAGGGAGGCCGGTCGAACCGTAGCGTCGAATACGACACCCTATCGGACCGCTACGCGCGGTTCCTGCTGGAGGAAATCCTGCCCGAGGTCGAGAAGACCGTGGCGTTGCGCCAGGACGCGGCCGGCCGCGCGATTGCCGGGGCCAGCAGTGGCGGCATCTGTGCCTTCACCGTGGCCTGGGAGCGGCCCGATGCCTTCAGCAAGGTGTTGTCGTGGATCGGCAGCTTCACCAACATCGCCAGCGGCCCCACCGTGCGCGAGGGCGGGCACAACTACCAGGCGTTGGTTCGCAAGACGCCGCCCAAGCCGATCCGCGTCTTTCTGCAGGACGGCGCCAACGATCTCGACAACGTCCACGGCAACTGGCCGCTCGCCAATCAGACCATGGCGCGGTCGCTGGCCTACGCCCGCTACGACTACCGCTTCGAGTACGGCCAGGGCTTCCACAGCAATCGCCATGGCCGCGCGATCCTGCCCGATTCGCTGCGGTGGCTGTGGCGCGACCACGCGCAGGCGCCGCCCCGATAGGCGCTCGTCGAGCCGCCCGAGTCAACGCGTTGGCGGGTCGAGATGACCGCGCTGGCTGTCGCCCATCTCGATGCGCCGCTGCGGGAAGTACTCGCGCCAGCGGCTGGTCACCAGCGCCGCCGTCGCGGCGTCGGCATCGACCTCCTTCGGGAACCACGGCTTGACTCGTGCGTCGAGGACGATCGGGGATGTGTACGCGAGATGGTGACGACGCACGGTCAGGCTGGCGGCATGGATGTCGGCCGCTGGCTCGAACCGCGTGAACGTCGTCCACAGGAAGTTCATCGTGCTGGCGGTGGCCCGGAGCGGCTCGTCGCTCTGCACCACCAACGGCCAGGCCGCAAACGCCGGGTGGCTGGCAATCCGCGCCGGCGCGTCCGGGTCATCGGCATATGCGGGGCCGTCGATCACCAGGCAGCCCGGGCAGAACACCCGTGCCGTGGTCACGCCGGTCGGCAACTCCGCGCTCTGGAACGTGCTCGGCAGATCGCGGATCGGGTCGCCGAGGCCAAGCCACACACCCTTGGAGCCCTCGTTGACCCGTGGGCCGGTGTAGTCGAGGGTGTCCATCGACAGGTTGCCGAGCACGTACAGATCAATGTCAGGACGGGTTCGCGCCAGCACGTGCGCCAGCGTCGCCTTGAAATCGCGTAGATCGACGTCGCGGTCGGTGATTAGCAGGAACTTGGTCAGCGCCAGCTGCCCTTCGCCGAGAATCCGGAAGGCGCTCGCCATCGCCTCTCTGCGGTACCGCTCGCGCACCACCGCCGCGGCCAGCGAGTGATAGCCGGTCTCGCCGTAGCTCCACAGCTGCCGTACCGCCGGCATCACCAGCGGAAACAGCGGCGACAGCAGGTCCTGCAGCAGATCGCCGATGAAGAAGTCCTCCTGGCGCGGCTTGCCGACCACGGTCGCGGGATAAATCGCGTCGTGACGGTGGGCCAGGCGGCGCACGGCGAAGACCGGATAGTCGTGCTGCAGCGAGTAGTAGCCGTAGTGGTCGCCGAACGGCCCTTCGGCCTGGCGGACGCCCGGGGCGACGTCGCCGATCAGCGCGAACTCCGCATCGGCCACCAGTGGATGGGGCGCCGCGCCGTGGACCATCGGCAGGCGATGGCCGGCAATCAGCGAGGCCAGCAACAGCTCGGGCACGTTCTCTGGCAGCGGCGCGATCGCGGCCAGCATCAGCGCCGGCGGACCGCCGAGGAACACAGTCACGGGCAAGGCCTGGCCGCGCGCCTCGGCGACCTGATAGTGGAAGCCACCGCCCTTGCCAATCTGCCAGTGCATCCCGGTGCGCGCCGGCCCGTGGACCTGCATGCGGTACATGCCGAGATTGTGGCCGCGCCCGTCCGGGTGCTCGGTGTACACCAGCGGCAGGGTCACGAACGGCCCGCCGTCCTCAGGCCACAACGTCAGCGCCGGCAGACGATCGAGGCGCACGTCGGAGGTCATCACCTCGGTGACCGGCCCGCGCCTGACCTTGCGCAGTCCGACCCGCGTTGCCGCCGCCGCCAGATCGCGCGCCTGCCACAGCGAGGCGGGCGTGGGCGGCAGCGCCGTCTCGACCAGCGACACCAGTCGCCTGATGAACTGCAGCGGCCGCGCCCCGAACGCCTCGGCGGCGCGGGCCGGCGTGCCGAACAAGTTGGTGACCAGGGGAAAGCTGCTGCCGCGCACCGCGGTGAACAGCAGTGCCGGACCGCCGGCGGCGATCACGCGTCGATGGATCTCCGGCACCTCGAGCCGCGCGTCGACTGGCGTGTCGACGACGACCAGGTTGCCATCGGCGCGCAGACGACGAAGGAAGCTGCGCAGGTCGCGGTGCGGCGCGGTCGCGCTCACCGCGGGTCCGGGGTCGGGGCGGACGCCTTGCCCATCTCCTGGGCAAGCTTGACCAGGGCGCGCGCCACCGCCATGCGTGCCGCGTCGGGCGAGCTCTTGCCGAGGGCCCGGGCCACTTCGGCGTACGACAGGCCGAGTTCGACGCGCGCGACAATCGCCTGGCGGTCCTCGTCACGCATCCGGCTCAACGCGTTTTCGTAGCGCTCGACGGCCTGGGTGCCAATCGCCGTCTCCAGCGGCGACGCCGTGTTGTCGGTGTGCTGGTCGGCCTCGAGTTCCTCCGGCGGCGGCCGGCGCTGTGCCCGGCGCACCTCGTCGCGGATCCGATTGATCACCGCCTGGCGCAGGTAGGCGTGCAGCGCCCCGTCGTGGCGCATCTCGAAGCCTTTGAGGCGACGAAAGGCGTGTACCAGCGTCTCCTGCACCAGGTCTTCGGTCTCGAGCAGATCGCGCGCGTATTGCGGCAGCCGACCACGAGCCCAGCGCCGCAGCGGCGGCAGATAGCGGCTGAAGAGGAGGTTGACCGCTTCGGCGTCGCCCTGCTGCGCACGATTGAGCAACTCGACCGTGGCGTCCAGCGCCGGGTCGCAGTCCGAGGCGTCGTCCGAGGGAGGGAGGTCGGGCGCGTCAGTCATAATCGAGTGGCCGGGGCGCGACTGCATCAGCAGCCAACACCATCAGCCCGTCACGGTTTAGTCTGTAGGTCTGCCATTCGTCAAGCGGAAAAGCCCCCACCCGCTGGTAGAACGCAATCGCGGGCGCGTTCCACGCGAGCACGTTCCACTCCAGCCGGCCGCAGCCGCGGGACGCGGCGATGGTGGCCAGATGTTGCAGCAAGGCACGGCCCACGCCCGCGCCGCGCGCGTCTGGCAGTACGAACAGGTCTTCGAGATGGATGCCGGGCCGCGCCAGGAACGTGGAGTACGTCGGGAAGAACAGCGCGAAGCCGAGCGGCCGTCCGGCTCGGCTGGCGATGACGACCTCGGCCGCCGGCCGGGGGCCGAAGAGCGTCTGCGTCAAGGCTGCCTCGGTGGCCAGGACTTCGTGCGCGAGACGCTCGTAATCGGCCAGGCGCCGGATGAAGTCGAGAATCACCGGCACGTCATCGACGGTCGCGGCGCGGATCTGCAGGTCGGCGGTCGTCATGCGCGGCGTCGGCTGTGGTGGTGTCCGGGTCGTAGCCGGGACATCCCCGCCGCGGCAACGGCGGGTACCTCGGAAAGCGGGGGTCACCGCGCGAACGTTCGCAGAGGTAGAAGGCGGCCCCGCGCGAGGTCGGGACGCGGCGGGCCTGCCGGCAGCTGCCACACTCTCCCGGCGGCACCATACTACAATCCCCCCGTGACGACGGCGTGCCGCGTCACCCGCATCCCATGAGCTCGTCTTCCGCCGTCACCCGTGGCATTCGCGTCAGCGTCGACGCACGGTTCTCCTCCGAGCACTCCGCGCCCGAGCGGCAACACTGGTTCTTCCTCTACACCATCACGATCGAGAACACGAGCGATCTGACGGTGCAGCTGCTGACTCGCCATTGGGTGATTACCGACGGCGACGGACGGGTCGAGGAAGTGCGCGGCCCGGGCGTGGTCGGTGAACAGCCGGTGCTGATGCCGGGCGAGTCGTTCGAGTACACCTCGGGCTGTCCGCTCGGGACGCCGCTCGGACGGATGGTCGGCACGTACCAGTTGGTCACGCCGACCGGCGAAGGTTTCGACGTCGAGATCGCCGCCTTCGACCTGCGCGGCCCCTACACCGTGCACTGAGCGTCGCTGCCGGTCAGCGGCTGCACCGCGATGGCGTGCGCATGCACCACCTGGCCGCCAATCAGATGCTGCTGGATGATCTGCTCCAGCACCGGCGGATCGCAGGCGCCGTACCACACGCCTTCCGGGTAGACGAGCGCAATCGGGCCGCCGGCGCAGATGCGCAGGCAGTTGGCCTTGGTGCGGGCGACGCCGCCCTGGTCGGCCAGGCCCAGGGCCAGCAGCCGCGCCTTCAGGTAGTCCCAGGCGGCGATCGATCGATCGCGATCGCAGCACTTGGGCCTGGCCTGATCGCAACACAGGAAGATGTGCCGCCGGGTCGCCGGCACCCCGATAGCCTCGGCCTTGCTGCGCTGCGCCTGGCGCAGATCGAGGGACACCGCGTCGGGCATCAGTGCAGCACCGCGCCGGTGGCGCGCACCCAGTAGACCTTCTCGGCTGGCGAGGTCGGTGCCGGCGCGCCGAGGCTCTCGGCCGACTTGGCGTGATCGCCATGCGCCTCCCTGACCGGGGAGGTCGCGATCTCCTCGAACACGCCCTGGGCGGACACCGTCCGCCCGGCGGCGTCCCTGGGAAAGACGATCACGCCGTCTTTCGCCTTGACGCGGACCCCACGCCCCGACGCCTGGTCGGCAATCTCCAGCCAGCAGCCCATCGCCTGACAGACCTTGGTGACCACGCCGTCGACGCGCACCGTCTTGCCGACGTGGGACGCCGGTCCGCCCAGCAACGAGGCCACCGGCACGGCACTATTCAGGGTCACGCCGGTCCCGTAGGTCTTGCCCTGGTCGGCGCCGACGCCGGCCGCGAGCGCCATCATCAGCAGCAGGCCAGCCAGCAGGCCACGTCCCGTCCCTCGTCGTTCGCTCGTCATCGCCACACGCTCCTGCCCGATTGTTGGCGGCGGGCGTGCGCCGCGTCAACGTCCGCCTCACCGGTCGGAGCTGTCGCCGCCACGACAGTTCGCGCAGCGCCGGGGACACCGCCGCGCCGTGCGCCGCCGGACTGCCGTGACAGTCAGCCCGCCTCTGGCGGCGATTCGTGGGTGATCCTGCGGTAATCGGCCGGAGTGCCCGCCGCATGAGGCGCCCGGCGCCCGTGGCACTCCGCTTGCTCAGGGAATGAACACGGGAGCCGACGCTTCCAGGAGGCAAGGGGCATCATGAGCACAGTGCAGGCCGCATCGGCCACAGCAGTCCAGGATCTGGCCAAGTCGCTGATGAAGACGTTCGACGCCAACAGCGATGGGCAACTGGGCCACGACGAGTTCGGCGCCTTCCTGTCGCAGCTGATGGGGGGCATTCAGACCGCTGGCGGCACGCTGGCGGCTTCGACCGCGACGACCGGGCCGCAGACGCTGACCCGGGGCGTGCAGAACCGGCAACTGTTCGAGGGCTTCAACTTCGACCGCGAGCAGAACATCGAGAAGTCGGCCAAGGACGCCTTTGCGAGTATTGCCGGAGCCAGCGGCACGGTGCCGGCCACCAAGGCCGCGGCCGAGAGCTGGTTCAACCAGCATGTCAAGGGCGGCATGGAGCAGCTCGGCCACAAGGTCGACTGGGTCAAGGGCGACAAGTTCCAGTTCAGCAACTGGCAGGGCAGCTGGGTGGTCGACTTCGTGCGCGGTGCCGACGGCCCGAATCCCGCCTTCACCTGGCTGGCCGACGCGGCCGGTGGACCGGCGCTCACGTAGCGTTCGTTCGCCCCGCCCTACGACACCATCAGTGCCGGAATGAGCGCGAACGTCAGTGGAATCTTGATACGCAGCGTGCTGCCAGCGCCGGCGATGCTGTGGACGTCGACCGTGCCACCGATTTTCTCGATGTTCGTCCTGACCACGTCCATGCCGACGCCTCGGCCGGAGACGTTGGTGATCTTCTCGGCGGTCGAGAACCCGGGCGCGAAGATCAGCTTGATGACGTCGTGATCCGAGAGGCATTGCGACTGGTCGGCCGTGATCAGGCCGCGTGCCAGAGCCTGCTGCCGGATCAGCTCGGGGACGATCCCGCCGCCGTCGTCGGTGATCTCGATGATGATCTGACCGCCTTCGTGGAACGCGCGCAGGCGAATCGTCCCCTCCGGGCGCTTGCCGCGAGCGATTCGGTGGGCAGGCGTCTCGATGCCGTGGTCGACCGAGTTGCGGATGATGTGGGTCAGCGGGTCCTTGATTGCCTCGATGATCGTGCGATCGAGGTCGGTGTCCGTGCCCTCCATCTCGATCCGGACCTGCTTGCCGCACACGGCCGCGAGGTCGCGCACCACCCGCGGGAACTTGCTCCAGACGTTGCCGATCGGCTGCATCCTGGTCTTCATCACCCCCTCCTGCAACTCGGAGGTGACCAGGTTCAGACGATGGGTCGCGTTCATCAACGCGGCGTCGCCAGTCGTCGAGGTGAACTGCAGGATCTGGTTGCGGGCCAGCACCAGCTCGCCGACCAGGGTCGTCAGCTTGTCGACCAGGCCGACGTCGACGCGCAGCGCGCTGTCCGAGACGCCGCGGCGGCGGTTCTCGCCGGTGCGCTCGCCGCTGGCTGTGGCCTCGTGCTCGGCGGCGGCCGGGGCAGGTGCGGCAACCGGCACCGGCGGTGGAGCCACAGCGACGAACGCCGTAAGGAATTCGGCGACGTCGTCTGCCCCGTCGCGTTCGTCGAGTTCCTGCAGGCGGGCCACGACGGCGCTGTAGTCGGCGTCGCCTTCGCCGCCGGTCTGCTCGACGACGCTGAGAATCTCGCGGATCGCATCGACCATCGTCAGCAGCGCGGTGGTGACCGCAGCATCGAGGACGATGTCGCCGTCGCGCATCCGGCTCAACAGGCTTTCGCCGACATGGCTGACCGCTTCCAGCTTCGACAACCCGAGGGAGCCACCGGTGCCCTTGATGGTGTGGATGGTTCGAAACACGCTGCCGAGCGTGTCGCGGTTGCGCGGATCCTTCTCGAGGGTCACCAGGTCCTGATCGAGACGATCCAGACCTTCATGGCTTTCGATCAGGAATTCTCGGATCAGATCGTCCGACTCGGTCACGAGGGTTGCCTCCGGGCGGTCGCGTGTCGGAGCGCGACCCAACAGGACAGGAATCGACCAGGCGACGGGCGGCGCCGCCCCGATCGCGTGCTAGTGCGTGCTGCTCGCCGCGCCGCCGCCGCGCGCGACGATCACCAACTGCAGATGCTGCGCGACGCGCGCGTACTCGGCCGACAGCGCGGCGACCAGCGTCGGCAAGGCGGCGCGCGCCTCGTCCTGACGGTCGGGACGGCAGGCGTGCTCCAGGTCGCCGGCCAACTGTTGCAGCCGCGACGCCCCGATGTTGCCGGCACTGCCCTTGACCGTGTGCGCGACCCGGGCTGCGGTCGGCACGGGCAGCGGCTCGACGGTCAGCTCACGCAGTCGCTCCGGGGTGTCCCGCAGGAACAGCGTCAGTAACTCCACCAGGATGTCGGGCTCGCCTGGCTCCTGCAGCGTCTCCAGCATCTCGAGCACCTCGGGATCGACTGGCGGGGTATTCATGCGCACGTCCATGGTTGTCTGCAATGCTTCACGGGTCCAGCCTTTGGAATTCACGCACGAACCAATCAGTGCGCGGCGGCGGCTGGCGCCTTGCCCGCACGGCCTGTGACCACCGGGCTGCCGACACTTGCCTGCTGCACGACGATCGAGACCCGCCGGTTGCGTGGGTTGTAGGGCTCGTCCGGGGTGCGCAGACTCGTCGCGGCAAAGCCCCGGATGGCCTTGATCTGGGTCGGTTCGAGACCGGCCCCTTCCATCACCCGGCGTGCGGCGTTGGCGCGGTCGGCCGACAGTTCCCAGTTGGTATAGCCCCGTCCGGTACCGAATGGCGCCGCATCGGTATGGCCCTCGATCGCGACCGGCTGGGCCAGCGCGGCCAGTTCACGTGCGATCACTTGCAGCACTTGCTCGGTTTCCCGCTTCAGGTGCGAACTGCCCGAATCGAAGAAGGTGTCCTGACCGCTCTCCTGCAGCTCGATGCGCAAGCCTTCAGCGGTCACCTGGACGTCGATCTGGTCCTCGAGATTGCGGAACCCCGGCAGCATCCGAAGCTGCCCCTTGATCCGCGCGGCCGCCCGCTCGAGCGATGCCGTCGCCGACACCACGTCGGGCGGCGGCGGGCGCATCCCGTTGAGCGCGCCGTTCCCACCGGCGATCGGGGCGTTGCCCTTCTGATGCTCGAAGATGCCCGGGTCGGTGAAGTAGGCGGCGACCGACTCCTTGACTTCCTGGCTCTGGTTGACGAGCCACATCACCAGGAAGAAGGCCATCATGGCCGTGACGAAGTCGGCATAGGCGACCTTCCAGGCGCCGCCGTGATGGCCGCCATGGCCACCCTTCTTCCTCTTGATGATGATGACTGGGGCGTGATTGGCCATGGTCAGTCCTCAGGCCGCCGCCGCGAGATCGGCCTTCTGTCCCTTGCAGGCCTGTTCGG
>JACDAO010000683.1 GCA_013695405.1 Acidobacteriota bacterium
GGCCAGCGTCACGGGGGACGGCGCGTACGACACGGTGGCGTGTTATGCGGGCCGCGAACGCGCGACACGCGCGGGTGGTGGTACCGCCGACACGGACGGCGAAGGTGTCTCGACGAGCACCGCGCTCACGTGCGCGCGATCGCGCGATCGCCGACGTGGAGACGCTCGGCCGGCGCCAATGGAAGAAGGCCTCGGGCTACCATCGGCAGGCTCGTGTGGAGAACGCCTTCTTCCGGTACAAGTGCATCATTGGGGATGGCCTACGCGCCCGCAGTCGTGGTGGCCGGCGCGTCGAGGCGAGCCTTGCGTGCAGCGTCCTGAATCGGATGACCGGGCTTGGCAGGCCCGAGTCGATTGCGATCAGTCGGTGACGAGGCCTTGGGTTGGGAAGACTGCGAGTCCAGGGTCGAGCCATGCACCAACGCCGTCATGCGGCCGTGCTCGCCGCGCTTGAGCTCGGCCAGTCCGTCCAGGATTTCTTGTCCGATGTCGCGCTTCCTCGAGGCCATCGATCTCCTCCTTGATTCGCTTGAGCGTCGGACCAGGCACGCCGCGCGTTTGCCGCGCCCCGCCACGCCCCAGCGGATTGTGCCCCACATCCTGGATCAGGGACCAGGACGTCGCAGAACGCCCCCCGGTTGATCAGGGAAGTAAATCAGGCCAGCGGACGATCGCGTTGTCCGCTTTTGTGGCTAGCGTCGTTTCTGGGGAC
The DNA here is from genome assembly GCA_013695405.1 of Acidobacteriota bacterium. Lineage (GTDB taxonomy): Bacteria > Acidobacteriota > Vicinamibacteria > Vicinamibacterales > Vicinamibacteraceae > Luteitalea. The sequence goes on from JACDAO010000683.1 coordinate 713, forward strand.
AGGCTGACGACGACCTGTACCGCCATCCTCCGCCACCGCCCGTCAACGACCACGCTCATTCTCAACCCGCCTGCGATCGCGGCGCGCGACACGGGCCGTGAGGAGGACATCGTGTCTGCAAAACTCTCCTATCCAGGCGTCTACATCGAAGAGCTTCCGAGCGGCGTGCGGACGATCGCCGGTGTGTCGACCTCAATCGGCGCCTTTGCGGGATGGGCGCCCAAGGGACCCGGCGATCGCGCCGTGCGCTGTCTGAGCTGGGGTGACTACGAGCGGGTCTTCGGTGGTCTGGACGCCCGGGGCTACCTGGGCTACGCCGTGTCGCAGTTCTTCGTCAACGGAGGATTGGACTGCTACGTCATCCGGCTCACCGGCGCTGGCGACGTGGCAGCCACCGCCGTGGTCGACGGGCTTGAAGTCGCCGCGACCGGCGCCGGCACGTGGGCGCATGCCTACACCCTGGCCACCAAGCCGCGGACCGACGACGCGACGCGATTCCGCCTCGACGTCGTGACCGCCTCGGGCGCCATCGCGGAGTCGTACACGAACCTGTCGCTCGACGAGGCCGACAGCCGCAGCGTCAAGGCCGTGCTCGCCGACGAGTCGCAGATCCTCTCGGTCACCAAGGCCGACAAGGCGAAGGCAGTCACGGCCAGGTCGGTGCCTCTGGCCGGCGGCACGGATGGCCCGGTGCTGCTGCCCGGCGACGCGGCGTTCGCGACGGCCCTCATGGGCGACGGGGTCGCGACCGGCATCTACCAGTTGTCGCGCGTCGACGCATTCAATCTGCTCAACGTCCCGGGCTATACCGATGCGACGAACCTGGGCAGGCTCGCCAAGTTCTGCCGCGACGAGCGTGCCCTGCTGCTGGTGGACTCCGACAAGGGCGCGTCTGCCGAGGGTGCAGCCATGACCGGCGCACCCGACGCGAGCCTCACCGGCGACGACGGCATCAACGCGGCGTTCTTCTACCCGTGGCTGCTGGCGCCCGATCCGCAACAGGAAGGGCGCGTGCGGCCGTTCCCGCCGGGCGGATCGGTGGCTGGCGTGTACGCACGCACCGACAGCGCGCGCGGCGTGTGGAAGGCGCCGGCCGGCACCGACGCCACCCTGAGCGGCGTGGCCGGCGTCGTGAAGGCCATGACGGACGCCGAAAACGGCGTGCTCAACCCGCTGGCGGTGAACTGCATCCGCAAGTTCCCGGTGTTCACGGCACGGTCGTATGGGGGGCGCGCACACTGCGCGGCAACGACGAGATCGGGTCGGAGTGGAAGTACGTCCGGGTCAGGCGCACGGCGCTCTTCATCGAAGAGAGCCTGTTCCGCGGGTTGAAGTGGGTCGTCTTCGAGCCCAACGACGAACCGCTCTGGGCGCAGATCCGGCTCAACGTCGGGTCGTTCCTGCACGACATGTTCCGGCAGGGCGCGTTCCAGGGCGGCAGCCCGAAGGAGGCCTACTTCGTCAAGTGCGACACGGACACCACGACGCAGAGCGACATCAACCGCGGCATCGTGAACATCCACGTCGGTTTCGCGCCGTCGAAACCGGCGGAGTTCGTGGTGATCAAGCTCCAGCAGCTGGCCGGCCAGCTGGCCGTGTAAGGTCCCCGGACTCGGGGCGAGGCTTTCGCCGTTGCCCGGGGTTACTGCCCCTTGCGGGTCTCTGCGAGTCGGCGCTGCAGGTAGGCCTCGTACTCCGCCTTCAACGCGGGGTCGCGCGGCGAGCCGTAGATCTCGCTCGACTTGTACGTTCCCTCGTCGAACTTCTTCTTGGTCCACTCGTCGTGAATGCGCGTCTCGTCGGCCTTGTCGAGAACCTCGCTGACGAGCGACGGCGGGATGAAGTACACGCCTTCGCGATCGCCGACCACCAGGTCGCCCGGCAGGACCGTGACCCCGCCGATCCTCACGGGGATGTTGACGCCGGAGATCATCACGTTCGAGATCGCGGTCGGATGCGCGTGCCTGAAGTACGCCGGCATCGGGATCTGCGAGAGGCCCTCGAGGTCGCGGACCGAGCCGTCGACCACGAGGCCGCCGCCCCTGGTCGCCTTGTCGACGTAGTAGAAGAGGTTGTCGCCGACGATGGTGCCCCCCTCCTTCTTGCCGAAGAGGTCGACGACGAGCACGTCGCCGGGCTGCAGCTGGTCGATCGCGAACTGGTTGCCGAGGCGGGGAATTCCTGCGGTCTTGGCGTTGGCGTTCACCACGGACTCGACGTCAGGGCGCACGGGCATGAACTGCACCGTGAAGGCGCGGCCGACCAGCTTCGTGCCCGGATGCAGCAGCTGGAAGCCGTCCTCGTACTGGTTGCGGAAGCCCTTCCCTGGCAGCACCGAGAGGATGTCCTCGGCCGACAAGGCTCTGGCGCGCGCCATCAGGGCGTCTGGCACCTTGGGCCGCCCGTCGGGGAAGCGCTCGAAGGGATTCTGGGTGGTGTAGGCCACGAGCTGTTCGCGACTCAGCGTGAACAGTTGTGCCTGCGCGAGGGTCGAGAGCGTGGCGACCGTGAGCGCGGTGCCGGCAGCGAACACAAGGGGGCGGACCATCGGCGACTCCTCTGCGGGCACGGCAGGCCCCGCGAGCGAACGGTGGCAGTCGGCCAGAGCATAGC
>JACDAO010000684.1 GCA_013695405.1 Acidobacteriota bacterium
GATTACGGCTGGCATGTGGTTATCACCAGAAGCCGCCTCAGCGCAGTCCCGGCAGGGCCAATCACCGTGGCTGAGGACCGAAAGCCAACACTTCGAAATCCACTACCTGCCTGCGCTCGCACGTGAACTCGACCGTGTAGTTCGAAGCGCGGAGCGTGCGTACGACCGAATCAGCGGGCGTTCGAACTTCGTCCTCGCCACCAAGGTGCCGCTGGTGATGTTTGCACCGTCGGGTCCAATGACGCGAGAACAGGTCGCGGCCTATGCTAGGAGCGTCGCGCATGAGGCGAACCACATGACCACGAAGGACCAAGTCCGAGCGCTGCTGGAGCGACTACCTGACGACGTCACCCTCGAGGACGTGCAGTACCACCTCTACGTCGCCCAGGCAGTCGAGCGAGGCGAGGCCGACAAGGCCGCGGGGCGCGTGATTCCCCACGCCCAGGTGGCTGCGGAGTTGCGGCGAAAGTGGCTCATCGGTCGCGAACCGTAGTCTGGACGGAATCCGCCCGCCTCGCTCTGCAGGAAGTACTCGACGTGGTCGCCGTGACCTCCTCCAGTCGAGTCCTCGCGGTCCTCGAAGAAGCGCTCGACGCTGCTGACGGCCTGGCGACGTTCGCCGAGCGCGGCCAGCCTGCCGCAGCCGGCCGTCGAGTTGGTTCGCACGACGCCCGCCTGCTGATCGCGCGTGCCACGCGTCCTCGACGACCTGCAAAGCGCGCGGGTTCCCGCGCAAGGGGTCGTTATACCTGATCGGTTCGCAGACGGTGACGTGATGCGCAGCGCGATCCAGTGATGCCCCGTCTGCTGCGTGTTCTTCGGCCCGCGAGATAGTACCCTGCTCTCGCCATGGCTGCGACTCACCGCGCGACCGCTCGTTACGCCGCCGAGTGGCTGGGCATTGCACTGGTGTTCGCAGTGCTCACCGCCGCGGTCACCTGGCCGCAGTCGGCACACATCACGACTCGCGTCCACGAGCATGACGACGCGCTCTTCAGCATGTGGCGCCTGTCGTGGATCGCAGAGGCGCTCACCACGCAGCCCACACGCCTGTTCGACGCGCCGATCTTCCATCCAGAGACACGCACGCTGGCCTATTCGGACGCGGTGCTGCTCCAGGGCCTCGCCGCCACGGCGGCGCTGTCGGTGGGAGTTCCCCTGCTCGCGACCTACAACGTGCTGCTGCTCGCCGGGCCCTGGCTGTCGGCGCTCGGCACGTACCTGCTGCTCCGATCCTTGCTGAGTACCCGCGCGGCAGCGAAGCAGCACGCTGAGGCGTCGACGCACGAGGGGCGACCGCCTCGCGCCGCCGCCGACCAGGTGTGGCCCGCGATCATTGGGGGAGTTGTCTTCGGTCTGCTGCCGTACCGGATCGATCACTTCATGCACCTGGAACTCCAGTGGTCGCAGTGGATGCCGCTGGCGTGCTGGGCGCTGCATCGCACGGTCACGCAGGGGCGCATCCGCGACGGCGTGCTGACGGCCGTGTTCGTGCTGGCGCAGTTCCTCAGCTGCATCTACTACGGCCTGTTCCTCACACTGGCGCTCGCGGTCTCGGCACCCCTCCTGCTCCTCGTTCCGACGCGTGCTCCCATCCTCGCGATTGCCCGGGCATTGATCGTGGGTGCCATCCTGTGCGCCGCGCCGCTCGCCGCGTATGGCGCGCCGTACCGCGCCAACCAGCAGGCGTTCGGTGGTCGCGCAGCCTGGGAGATCTACGCGTACAGCGCCTCGCCAGGCAGCTTCGTGTCCGCCCCCCCCGAGAACCGCCTCTACGGCATGGCGACGGCGCAATACGGCGGCCCCGAACGACGCTTGTTCCCCGGCGTGTTGGCGCTGCTGTTGAGTGGCGTCGGTCTCTGGGTCGCGCGCGTGCGCCGCGAGTGCTGGATGTACGTGGTCGCCCTCGTCACGTCGGCCGTGCTCGCCCTCGGCACGCGCACGCCCGTGTACGCCGCGGTACTGGCGCTCGTGCCACCCTTGCGCGGTCTGCGTGCTCCGGCGCGATTCGGCATGGTCATGGCGCTCGCGCTGGCCGTGCTGGCAGGCCTCGGCGCGTCGTGGGCCATCGGTCGCATGAGGCACCGGGCGTGGCGTCACGCCCTCGGCGGGCTGTTGGTGGCTGGCCTGCTGATCGAGTACGCGTCCGAGGTCGGCCCGCTCTATCCCAGGGCGCAGCGAACGCCGGTCTACGCGCTGTGGCTGCGCGGGCAGCCCGCCGGCGGGGTGCTGGAACTTCCGGCGCCGCACCCGGGCGAGCAGCCACGCCACGACCCGGAGTGGAGCTTCCTGGCGCGTTTCCACCGGCAGCCTCTGGTCAACGGGTACAGCGGGTACTACCCGAGGTCTTATCTCGACCTGCTGAACACCCTGATTTGGTTCCCGAGCGCCGAAAGTGTCGGTGCGTTGCGAGCCCGTGGCGTGCGCTACATCGTGGTGCACGAAGACCGCTACCTCCCCGGCGAATTCCTCGAGTTCGACAGGCGCCTGCGACGCACGCGAGGGATCACCCTCGTGGGCTACTTCGCCGACCTGCAGTACCCGGCTGCGATTTTCACCCTGGAACCGGAGTGACCTGCCACGTCCGCGGCGCATTTGATGCGCGTCGCAGCTGCGCGAGGCTCCTTGCGCCCATCGCACCAAGGTGCTCGCAGCGCGCGACAAGAACGGCATCGTTTTCTTCAAGGACTGCTTCCAGCGGCCTGCCGAGGTCGCGGTGCGCGGCGATCCCATCGACGTCTGGATGCTCGGCGTCGCCAAGACCTACAGCGACGACTCGAACGTCGCGAAGCAGTGTGGGCGGCGGAGTCCGCGCCGCCGCCGGCGGGCAACCTGGCGGATGCCGGCACCACGAGTGCTGCCGAGCCGCAGCGCGCGATCGCCTGCACGCGGGTGTCGCAACTGGCAGGCCGCAGCGGATCCGGCTGCAAGCGCTCGACCAGCAGCACATGCGTGTCATTGACAACTCGCGTCGCGCCGGCGCCGGCACGATCGCGATGAAGCACGCACGGCGACGAAACCGAGAGCGGGACATTCAGGCGATCCGCACCGACACGCGTATGTCATTGCGCGACGCCAAAGAGCTCGCGGAGTCAATGCAACGCGAGACCCACGCCGCACTTGTTCCACCTATACAACCCGACAGCGAGGTGCTCTGGGAGCG
>JACDAO010000653.1 GCA_013695405.1 Acidobacteriota bacterium
TCTGGAGCCCGCGTGATCGATCTCCACGGGCAGTTTCTGCTTCGGGGGCTCGTCGACGCGCACGCGCACCTGGGCGCCGAACGCGAGTCCATCGACAGGTACTTGCGATTCATCTTCAGTGGCGGCATCACTACCGTGCGCGACATGGCGGGCGACAGCTTCCTGTACGCGCAGCTGCGTCCCAGGTCGAACGACGCCGAGACGCCTCTGGCGCGTCTCTACTACTCGGCCAACTGGGCAGGACCGTCATTCTGGGACGATCGTCGGTGGGTCGGGTCGACGCAGGGCAAGCCGCCGGGCGAGGCGTCCTGGGCGCGGGCGATCACCGCGACGTCCGACCTCATGGCCGAAGCCGCCGCGCACGCCAACGGCCTCCGCGTCTGGTCGCATCCCGTGGTGTTCCCCAGCAGGCCGTCTGACGTCGTCCGCTCCGGCATCGACGTGATCTCGCATGCGACGCTCTTCGTGTGGGAGGGCGCGACGACGCTGCCGACCACGTACCACAGCGGCGCCCACGGGGACTTCGGCCCTGCAGCGCCGTACGCGGACGGGCCCGTGCGATCGCCTGCCGTGCTCCGTGTCCTCGAGGAGATGAAGCGCAGGGGCACGATGCTCGACGCGACGGTCTCGACCATCCCGTTCTCCATCTCTGAAACCGCGGCCGTCTGGGGCTACCAGCTCACGGCCCTGGCGCGGTCGATGGGGATCCCGGTCGTGGCCGGGACCGACCGGGATGCGTCGCAGACCGCCGACGGCTATCCGACCCTGTTCGAGGAACTCGAGGCGCTGGTGGACAAGTGCGGCTTCAGCGCGCTCGACGCGATCACGACTGCCACGCTGAACGGGGCGCGTGCCCTTGGCATCGAGAAGGACTTCGGGACAGTGGAGCCGGGGCGGATGGCCGACCTCATTGTCGTACGCGGCGATCCTGCCGCGGACATCCGCAATCTTCGCCGCGTCTCGTACGTCATCAAGAGCGGCCGCGTGCACACGTCCACGGCGCGCCGCTAGCCCCCCGCCGGTACTTCGAACCGGAGCCTCACATCAGCACCCGCAGGCCGCGCACCCGAAAGAAGTCGCGATCGTGCGTAACCAGGGCAGCGGCATTGAGGGACAACGCACTCGCCAGTTGTACGGCGTCGGGCAGTTTCAGCCCGTAGCTGCCGCGTAGCCGGGCGGCACTCTCGGCGATGTCGGCATCGAGCGAGACAACGATCCAGCTTTCAAGCACGGCCCGGTAGCGCTTGGCGAGTGCCTCTTCGCCCGCCTTGAGCGGCCCGGTCAGGACTTCAGCGATCGAAACGGTGGTCACCGCCAGGCGCAAGTCGCCGGCCGCGTGGCGTTCGAACAGGCTGGCGAATCGGGCGGCGAGTTTCGGGTGGCCTTCAAGTGTGTAGATCAGCGGCGCGCTGTCGACCAGGACCAGCGCTCCGGATGCAAGCGGCTCGGTCGCTAGCGATTCCATTCGTTACGCATCTCGGCAATGGCGCGCGCGCTGTCGCCTCCCCACAACCCTTTCCCGCTTCCTGCCAGTGCCAGGAGCGAGGCTGGAGGTTCGCGCTTGACGGCGTCGGCCGGCACGATCGCCGCCACGATCCGGCCATGGCGGGTGATCAAGGTCGTGAGGCCAGCGTCGGCATCAGCCAATAGCGAGGGCAACTGCTGGCGCGCCTCCTCGGCCCCTTTGGTTGCAGGAGTCTGCTGGGTTCGCATGGGCAAACTGTACGGTTCGTACAGAACTCATGTCAAGGTGGTGCGGAGATTTTCCATCCGCGCCCGCATCGCCGCATCCGGCAGGCGACCGCGGCACGAGACGCTGCAAGAGCGTGGCTCGCCCGAGCGGCACGTTGGCCATGACCGCTACCTTGCGTTCGAGCCACGAGGAAGATCTCGCGCTCCACGCCACGGTTGCCGATCGAGTAGTCCACCTGCACGAGGTCGATAGGATACCTCCGCATGCGCCCGGGTCGCTTCCATTGCTGGAGCAGCGGCATCAGTTCGTCGGTGCCGTTCATGCTGTGGATCTGCAGCAGGTCGATGGGGTCGATGCGCAGGCGCTGGAGCGAGCGCTCGACGTGGCAGCACGAAGCGATCTGACAACGTGAACGCTGGCGTTCGGCGGCCGGTGGACCTGACGCGCACGGCACAGGCGACATGACCGGTTATGCCCGTCCACCACTGTCAGATCGCGCATCGGTGCAACGTCATCTCTGTATCCATGCCGTCACGCCGTCCCGGTTCACCCCGCCCCGCTCTCGACATCCGCATCGGCGCGTCCACGCGCGTGCCTCGCGGGTACAGCGCACGCGGCCGGGGTCCCAGTCCTCAGGCGTTGATGCTCCGGCGCTGGGTCCGCTTCGGCCGCAAGGAGGACGACGGCACGACGTACGGTGGCTGTCCCTTGCCGGCGACCTTGTGGCGGACCGTCGCGCGTGCATTGAGGCAGGACCCGCAACTCCTCTCGCGTCGCGCCGACGGCGTCGCACGCACGCTCCGTGCGTCGGCCCCTGACGGCGACGACACGCCCGCGCTCTGGGATACGCCGCACAGCGTGGCGCTGATCGCCTTGCTCAGGCGACTCGACCGGGCTGCCGTGCTGCGGCGCCTGCTGCGCCGCGGGGTGCCGGTGCCCCACCTCCTGCTCCATCAGACGCGCGGCCGCCGATATCCCGGGATGTTCCTGGTGGACGTGGCCATGC
>JACDAO010000752.1 GCA_013695405.1 Acidobacteriota bacterium
GCCGGCGAAAGGGCCAAGGGTTTCCCCGCCCGTTCACTCCCGCCGCGTCTCGCAAGTCAGCGGCGCAAGAAAAAACCGACGACGTAACGAAAAAGACGGTCACGAAGGGCGGGCGACGGCCACTAGTCCTTCGAAATGCCGGATGACAGCGAGCGTGAAGTCACAGTCACGAACGTGACGCAGATATCGGTTAGGCAGAACTTGGCTACCAGCCATAACGCTGCGGCTTGTGTGGACCGCCGACACCGGGATGCTCCGTTGCCGGGGCTTGGCGGCGAAACCTATGCGTCCCAGTGCGCAAACCGTAGAACAAGGAACCACTATGCACTCTTCGTGTCGGCTGTTTCGTTGGATGTCCGCGAGTGGACTCGCACTCTCGGTCCCCATTGTTCCTGCGCTGCCTGTCGCTCAGACGATCGCTACTACCGTGGTCATGAGTGGCCTCGACAGCCCCCGGGGCCTCGCGTTCGGTCCCGAAGGCGCGCTCTACGTCACCGAGGCCGGGCGCGGCGCCGGGGTGGTGGCCAGTCCCACCGCGGATTCGCGCTGCTTCCCCGGCCCGGTCGGCGGTTTGACGTGCTACGGGCCGACGGGCGCCGTCAGCCGCCTGTGGCGTGGTGAGCAGTCACGGGTCGTGACGGGGCTGCCATCGATTGCCGCGCCCAACGGGAGTCGAGCGACCGGAGCGACGGATATCGTCCTCGGACGAGGCCACGCGTACCTCACGATGGGGCTGGAGAACAACCCGCTGCGCCGCGGTGAGTTCCCGCAGATCCCTGAACTGGCGGGGTTCGCCTCGCTTGTCCACCTCTCCGCGAGCGGTCAGTGGCGGGTCGTCGCCGACGTTGGCGCCTACGAGGAGGCCAACAACCCCGACGGCCGCCTCACGGCCGAGGGCAGCCCGCACCTGGACACCAACCCGCACGGGCTCGTGCGGTATCCAGGTGGACATCTGATAACCGACGCGGGCGCAAACGCGCTACTGCGCGTGCGCGCCAACGGTGACATCTCGCTGCTCGCCGTGTTCCACTCTCGCGGCTCGAGTCCGCCGCGACCGTCGTTCGCACCATCACCGTTCCCATCGATCGCCGACGCCGTCCCGACCTCGGTCGTCCTCGGACCAGACGGCGCGTACTACGTGTCGGAGCTGACCGGCGTGCCGTTTGTCGACACGAGGGCTAACGTGTACCGCGTCGTCCCTGGCGAGGAGCCGCAGATGTTTTTCGTGCAGGATGCGTGTCTGACCGGTTTCAAGATGATTCTCGACTTGGCCTTCGACGACGAGGGGAACCTCTACGTGCTCCAGCACGCGACCGGAGCCCTTCAACAGACAGGCCCGGGCGTCCTGATCCGCGTCACCCCTGACAAGGACCAGTCTGATATCTGCGCGCAGTATCAGGCGGGCACGCGGACGACGGTGCTCGGCGGACTGAGCCGACCCACTTCGGTCGTGATCGGTCCGGACAGCGCGATCTACGTGACCAACAACGGCACATCGATGGGAGGCGGCCAAGTGCTTCGCAGCGAACCACCGGCGAAGTGACCGGCTGTTCCGGACGGTCTTAGTTTGCTACTCACCGGGTCTTCTCGTCGCGCGCCTTTGCCGGCGTTCGGAGTCTCGACGCGCGTTCCTCGATGCCGTTGACTCCGGTCGCCTGAGCGCTATGCCGCATTGTCACACTCGGGCAGCTGAGCACGTGATGGTGTCCGGCATCCAGTGATTCTGAGTGCGCCTGAATCGAGCCCGTAGTGGAGCGCGCAGGGTTCTCGTCCTTATATGGCTTCGGGCCTGGGAGAAGCGGCAATGGCAGCAAGAGCGACGTCGGGCGTTGCATTTGGTGCGGTGTCAACGAGATGCCGCGTGTTGCTCGTAGTCGTCGGTCTCCTAACAACAGTCGGCTGCGGAGGCGGTTCTCCTACTTCGCCATCCACGCCAGACATCCCCAATCCTGCGTCAAGCACCGTCACGTTGACTGGGTTCGTGCGGGAGACCGCGCCGACAGAAACTGTGCCTGTCGCAGACGCGAGAGTGGAGGTCATCGATCCCGGAAGCGGTTTGCTGACGGGGCGGTTTGTCCTGACCGATTCGCGGGGCTTTTACCAATTTCCAGGTCTCTCCGGTGCCGTGTCTTTCAGGGCTTCAAAGGACGGATATGAAGGCGACTCGAAACGCGTTCAGCTGACCCAGACGTTGACCCTCGATTTCAGTCTGATGCCCAGTTCGAGGAAGCCACCGCGGGAGACCATTATCGTCGGTCAGACACAGACGGGCACCGTGGGCAACTCAGACCCTACTTGTGCCGGCAAATTTTTCGTTAGGCCGTGCAAGCGGTTCGCGTTAGTTGTGACCTCTCAAGAGGGTCTACGGGCGCGGCTCGCCTGGTCAGGCGGTCACGATCTCGATCTAGAGCTATGGCGAGACGACACGTTTGTTGTGGCATCGCTGACATGTCAAGCCTGTGGTGTAGGCAGCGGCGACGAGACGTTCACTGCAATCCTGTCGCCGGGCGAATACGAAGTTCGTGCGGTGCTCTTCCAAGGAATCGGTGCGGCCATTCCGTTCGAGTTGACCGTGAGTCGAGCCGACTGAAGCGAATTCGCGGTGGGTGCAAGACCGACGGCACTTGAAGTGGTTCCACCTACGCAGCCAGTTCGCTGGTTCGCATTAAAACAGCCGCGAGTACACCAATGTCCGCCCACTCACATGCAAGCTGGTGGCGTAAATTCCCTTATGGGCCAGCTCCCGGCGAGTATTGTCGCTGTCAGAGAAACGAGGAACTCACCGTGTTCAAGTCAACATACGCTAGACACCCGCCCACGAGCATGCTGAAGCAAACTGAGCTCATCAGTTTCAGACACTTGGCGCTACGCGGGCACGCCAGCACGTTGCGGCAAACAACAGGGGCGGCTGCGGAAGTAGCAGTAGCTGGGCCCGGGATTGTGGAAACGTGGAGGTGGCTCATGTGTCTGCTCCATCCATCTTGTGAGCGTTCGTTTAGAATGCTGCGCACGATCACCCTGTCGGTCATGGTTCTCGGGGCTATTCCAGCACGGCCCGCTTCAGCTCAGACGGGCGTCATCGCTTTTCAGGATCACTGCAACGGGCTCCTCTACGCTATGCGTGGCGACGGCACCGGGCGCATGCCCCTGCCGCTCCCGCCACTGCCCCAGCCGGCCAGCGAGTATCGGTATTCGGGGGCCCGAGTATTGGATGTAACCACGAGTGGTCCCTTGACGGTGGTCTATTACGTTGGCATCGGTCGGCGGGCTTCATCTGGGCTGACTGACTTCGGGCTGTTCGCCGTGCAGTTGAACGAAGTCAACGGCGTGCTGCTGCCAGATTCTGCGTCGCCCGTCCGGCTGACCTTGCCGTCAGATAACGGCATCGTCGGGGTCAATCCGAACAGTGCCCGGAGTGGTTCGTTCTCCTCTGCAGAGGATCACGACCGACTGGCTCTTGTCGCGGAGAGCGAAACCGCTAGCGTTCTCATGACGGTCAGCGTTGATCGCGACGAGTCTTCGAGGATCACGGGCCTCTCAGATCTGACCGTAGTGGCCGATCTCTACTCGCTTGGTGTGCCAGACCCTAGTGTCTCCACGACTGGCTTCACAGGCACCATCGACTACTCTCCGGATGGCAGCAGCATTGTCGCATCCATCTACCACGATCTGTGGATGGTCCATTTGGATGGCTTTAGCCACCTTGTGGGTGCGGACCTGCTTACCGCGGACAGCAATGGTGCCGCCGAGTGGAACCCGTCATATTCGCCGGACGGAACTCGCGTTGCTTACACGGCCGGCCCGGTTACGACCTCCGGAGGTGTGCGAGACACGGATATCTACTCTGTCGCCTTGGGCACTGGCGCCTCTACGCGCGTGACCACCAAACAGAACAAGGGCGGAGCGGCTTCGGCGCGCGACCGCGCGATGTGGACGGCCAACAGTGCGTGGATCGGCTTCACGGCGTATACGTCCTCGACTCCGCGTAAATTGCCTTGCTCCGCCTTGGTTAATAGCGAGATCTTCTTGATCAAGGCCGACGGCTCAAGCACCGCCTCCCAGATCACGCACACCAATGGCACGAGCGTAGAGGGCTCTCCAAAGTGGGGCTTTTAACGCCGAGTCGACAACCTCCACAGCGTGAGGTGCACGACCTGCGCGCCGCGGCACGTCGTCGCGTCTCAGGCCCCCGGCTGAGTGCCATCGCGGCATGCCCGAGGGGCGTCTGCCGCGAGCGCTCGAGAATGGTCAATGGCGCTTTTATCGTCTGTCGCGGTAGTTGTGGCCGTGTACTTGGGTGGTGTGCTCCGCAAGAGACTCAGTTCGGGTAGCGCCCGATGTTCCGGCGCGGAAAGGAGCCCGCGGATCGGAGCAGTTGCGCCGTCCCGTCGTCGAGGAGATGACGCCGCTCTTGTTGCGGAACCAGTTGCCTGGATGGCTGCTGCGCTTGGACTCCTCTAACTACTTTCCGGGAAGAAATGACCGTCGCGAGCGCCGGAAGAGTCGAGTGGTCGGCCTGCGGGTACGACGGGGGGCGTCGCCCGCACCGATGGGTGTTACGCCGGCCGCCCGGCGCGCGATGCGCCGTCATGTTGATCAAGTTATCGGCAATGACCACGAAGCTGACTCATCGATGCATCCGGTCGACGCCATGGTAGCGACAGCGTCGGAGCCCATGGCGCCGCTTGATCACGCTGATGCGCCCTTCACAGCCGACAGGCCAGCGTTGGCCGCGCCGGAACCAGACTTGCCGTTCGTAGGCGCGTCGAGTGGCGGATTGTCGGCCCGCGCCGAGGGAGCACGACGCGTCGCTCGACGCGATCGGTGGCGGCTGTTCGTTGCTCGCGGAGCTGGAGCCACATCGCTCGCCGCCAGATGGAGGGCGCGCCCGGAGAGTCCGTGGTGCCGATCCAGCGCCGCCGTCCACAAGGTCACATCCGCCGGGCGTCCCGTGTGCACCTCGTACACCGTGATGATCTGGTGTGCGGACTCGTGGAGCGTGACCAGGTTCCCAAGTTCGTTGGCGGGACTTCTCGGTAGCAGAACATCCCGCCTTGCCAGATGAGACCTGCCTGACGCCGCAGGTCGGATCTAGCGGCGGCCGAGCTGGATCCTGCGACTTCGCGACTTTCCGCGAGTTAACCTTCCTGCAATGAATACCTGCCGAAATCAAATCATTTCCGGCAGATCGGATGAAGGTCGCAGCGTACCAAGCGCCACTTCGCGATCCAGGCTCGTTTGGCGCCCTCGGGCTGATTCGCTCTGGAGTCGAACAGTGCGAGCGTGCAGACATTGCGATCCTGTGCTGTCCTGAGCCCATTATTGGCGGTCTCGCAGATTACACGGAAGTACCGACTCGGCTGGCGGTTCCATCGGCTCAAATCGGCTCGGTCCTCGCACTCCTGGCTAGCCAGTACGACCCGGCACGCCGCGCGCGGCCGGTGCACAGACCGGCCCTGTGATGACGATCGTCGCGACCCAAGGCCGTGCGCTTCAGCCCTGGCTCTTCGAGCCGCTGCCGGGCTCGGCCATCTTGCGGTGCTGCTCGGCCAGCAGGCCGGATGGGGTGACCGAGGCCAGCGCCGTCTGCAGCGTGTTCTTCCAGCCACTGACGATGTCGCCGTCGCCGCGCAGCATGGCGTCGAAGCCGGTCTTGGCGACGTCGGCCGGGTCGTCCTTGTCGGCCTGCCCGACTGCCGTGTCGAGCATGTCGGCACGGGCGAAGAAGTTCGTCTCGGTGGCGCCCGGCATCAGGCAGGTGACCGTCACGCCGCTGTCTTTCAGTTCGGCGCGTAGCGCGAACGAGAACGAGTCGACGAAGGCCTTGGTGCCATTGTAGACGGCCTGAAATGTGCCGGGAATGTAGCCGGCGATCGAGCCCGTGATCAGGATGCGGCCGCTGCCATTGGCACGCATGTCACGGCCGACTTTCTGCAGCAGGCGGATGGTGCCGGTAATGTTGGTATCGATGACGTGGCGGACCTCGTCGAAGTCCTGGTCGAGGAACGCGCCGCCCAGGCCGTGCCCGGCGTTGGCGAGCAGCGCCTCGACGCGTCGTCCGGCGAGCCGGCCGTATAGTTGGTCGACGCCGGCCACCGTGGACAGGTCGGCCTGAAGCACGTCGACGGTGGCACCTTCGCCGCGCAACGTCTCGGCGGCGTCGTGGACCGACGGCTCATCCGCCGCAATCACCAGATCGTAGCCGTGGGCGACGCACTGTCGGGCGAGTTCGTAGCCGATGCCCGACGAGGCACCCGTGACCACCGCGAGTGGTCGGATGTTGCTGGTCATGTGGCGCTCCCTGTTCAATGCCGCTGGCGATCGGTCAGCCAGCCGACGTCTTTGTCAGTGCGCGCGGCAGGCTCTGGTGCTGTGCTTACGCCGCGAGACCGCCGATTGCAAGAGGAAGGCCGCGATCGGCGGCGCCTTCCTGATCAGGCGATGGTCAGCAGCGCGCCGGCCACCATCAGCACCACGCCGGCGACCAGTCGCCAGGTCATCGTCTCGCCCAGGAACACGATCGCGAACACCAGCGTGAAGGCCAGGCTCAACTTGTCGATCGGCGCGACCCGCGACGCCGGTCCGAGCTGCAAGGCCCGGAAATAGGCGAACCACGACACGCCGGTGGCGCAGCCCGACAGCACCAGGAACCACAGCGAGCGGGTCGACAGCGTGCGCAGGCCGTGCTGTTCGCCGCTGACGACCACCAGTTCCCCACCCGAACACCAGCACCACCAGTGTGCGCACCGCCATGGCCAGGTTCGACGGCACCCCGGCGACGCCGACCTTGGCCAGCACCGCGGTGGCCCCGCCGCTGAGCGCCGCCAGCAGCGCATAGGCCTGCCACGACATGATCACCTCCGCTGCGAGCGAGATGGCGCCCGCCTGGCACAGGCCCGGGATCGGACCGTCTGGTCCGCCTTGGCCATGAAAGTTGTGCACGCTGATGTATCGATAGACATCACTTTCAGGAGGCACGCGGCGTAGTTTTGCTACCGCACGACCCCTAACTCACACCATCCAAGCCACTTATCAACGTCAGTCGCGACGCAGGCCGCCATCGCTCAGGCGGCGGGCGACTTGCACACACATCGCCCGACACCGTCACGACTCATTGGATGGTCGCTCGGCCGTGTGTCCAGGAGAGTTGCCATGAAGAACGTGAAGACAGTGATGGGCTGGGTCTGTGCGGTCGGGTTGTCGATGTCGCTTGCGGCGTGCGCCAACACGATGCGCGGCGCAAAGGCAGATACTGAGAAGGTCGTCGAGAAAGTCGCCGCCGGCGCCGAGACCGTCGACGTCAAGTCGGCCCTGATCGCCGATGGCCGCATCGACGCGACCAACGTCAACGTCGACACGATGGCCGACACCAAGACGGTGGTCCTCAAGGGCACCGTGCCCACCGCCGAGCAGAAGGCGATGGCGGAGAAGATCGCGATGGATCAGGCCAAGGGCTACAAGGTCACCAACCAGCTGACGGTCGCCCCCAAAAAGCAGTAACGGCGGCGCGCGCCCCGGCGTGCGTTGTTCCGGAGGCCCTCGCGCGCCGCGCGCAGGGCCTCTTCTTTTTCCGGCACATGTAGGAGGTCGGGTGCGCTTCGGCGCACGGAAGCGCCGCGGGGACTCCGCCCGAGGATAGCTGGACCCCGCCCGGCCCTGACACCAATGTGTCAGGGTACCGTGCGGGAGCTCCTGGGGATGGCTTGGGGAGCAATGCGACCATAACACCTTTCTGCACCGGCTTGCTCCAGGCTCAGCTTTACGGACCTGCACGAGCAGCTTGCACCTTACCAATGGAACTGGCGGCGGGGCGCCCGCCGCGATCGCGGGCGGACAGAAGGCCCGGCACGCATCATGCGTAACCACATGACGGAGGAAACATCATGGTGCCTGGATTGCGCGTACTTCTCGTGACCACGTTGATGTCGTCTGGTGGCTTCCCGATCGACGTCATGCCCGGCGGTCACGCGTCGTGGTCGACCGCCGCCCAGTCCCAGCGCCGTGCGGCGCGGATGCGCTTCGAGGTGATGGACCGCAACGGCGACGGCATGATCACGCGCGACGAGTGGCGTGGCTCGGCGCGCTCGTTCGAGGTGCACGACTGGAACGGCGACGGACGGTTGTCCGGCGAGGAGGTGCGGATCGGCGCGCAGCGCGGCAGCGGCGACGCCGAGGACGCCGACCACGACCCGTCGACCGCCGAGCGCTATGTCACCTGGACCGAGCGTGGCTTCGCGAACCTCGATCACAATCGCGACCGCCGCATCACCGCCAATGAATGGCACTTCGACCGGGAGACGTTCCTTCGCGCCGATCGCAACCGCGACGGCGCGCTCGATCGGGGCGAGTTCCTTGGCGCAGACGATGACGACGACCGCGGCGACCAGTTCGACGACCTCGACGTCGATGGCAACGGCCGGCTCGAACGCGACGAGTGGCATGCCAGCGCCGACGCTTTCACCTGGCTCGATCGCAACCGCGATGGCGTGCTGAGCCGCGCCGAAGTGGCCGGCGACGAGCAGACCGCGGCGCGGCCGCGCGATCAATTCGCGAGCCTCGACGTCGATGGCGACGGCCGGCTGTCACGCGAGGAATGGCATTGGTCGCTGGGTAGCTTCGAGCAGCGTGACGTCAACCGCGACGGCGTCCTGTCGCAGCGCGAGTACGCTGCCACCAGTCCGCAGGGCGGTCAGGCGGTCGTCGGTGAGGGCGCGTCACGCACGTTGCGTGTCGACAGCCGCGAACGTTGGACCGACACCGGGCTCACGGTGCAAGCCGGGCAGGTCGTCTCGGTCAGCGCACGCGGGTCGATTCAAATGAGCAGCGACGGCAACGATCTGGCCACGCCGGCCGGGTCGCGGACCGGCCGCGGCGCGTCGGC
>JACDAO010000009.1 GCA_013695405.1 Acidobacteriota bacterium
GATGGCCGCCGCGGTCGCCGACTATGCGCCGGCCGGCGGCGCCGGGCCTGACAAGTTCAAGAAGGAGGACGGGCCCCTGACCGTGACACTCGAACGCACGGTCGACATCCTCGCCGACCTCGGACGCTGGCGCGCCGGTCGCGGCCATCCGGTGCTGGTCGGCTTCGCGGCCGAGACGTCCTCGGTGATCGAATACGCCACCCGCAAGCGGGCCGACAAGCAGGTCGATCTGATCGTCGCCAACGACGTCAGCCAGCCGCGCGTCGGCTTCGAGACCGAAACCAACGCTGCCACGTTCGTCACCGCCGACGACGTGCAGACCTGGCCGCTCGAGTCCAAGACGGTGCTCGCGGCACGCATCGTCGACTGGATCGCGAGGCGCCTGGTGCACACCGCCGTGCAGACACCGCGATGAGCGACGCGTCCGACGGCCGCGGTCAGTTGCGCGCCCACTTGCAGTTCTACGGCGAGCTGGGCGTCACTGGCTTCAGCCGCGACCCGCGCTGGCGTCGTCGCCCGCCCGTTGCGCCCGGGCAGGTCGAGACCGGCGCCGCGCCGTTGCCGATGGCGGCCTCAGCTGACGACGACGTGCTCCGGGTGCCGGACGTGGCCGAGGACTCGCTGCGCTCGCAGGCCGAGCAGGCCGACGCGCTGGCGAGCCTGCAGGCGCACATCGGTCCGTCCTGTCAGCGCTGCAAGTTGTGTGCGCTGGGCCGGCAGCAGGTGGTGTACGGCGTCGGCAATCCCGCGGCGGATCTGATGATCATCGGCGAGGCGCCGGGAGCCGACGAAGACGTTCAAGGCATCCCGTTCGTCGGACGGGCCGGTCAGCTGCTCACGAAGATCATCGAGGCGATCGACCTGCGGCGCGACGACGTGTACATCGCGAACGTGATCAAGTGCCGGCCGCCCGGCAACAGGAACCCGGAGCCCGACGAGGTCGCGACCTGCGAGCCGTTCCTGTTGCAGCAGATCGACATCGTGCAGCCGCGGGTGGTGGTGGCGCTCGGCAAGTTCGCGGCCCAGACGTTGCTGCAGACCGACACGCCGATCACCCGGCTGCGCGGGCAGGCCTATCCATTTCGCGACGCAGCGCTGGTGCCGACATTTCACCCGGCGTACCTGCTGCGCAGTCCCGACAAGAAGCGCGAGACCTGGGAGGACATGAAACTGGTGCGCGCGCTGCTCCGCGGCGAGGCGCGCTGATGCGTCTGGTCCGCGTCGCCGTGCCCGTGCCCGGGCTCGGCCTGCTGACCTATCGAGTCCCCGATCACCTTCAGGTCCAGCGCGGCATGCGGGTGGTGGTGCCGGTCGCGCAACGCGCCGTCACCGGGCTGGTCACTGACCACAGCCCTGACGACGAAGAGGTCCCGGCCCGCCTTCGTGACATCACCGAGGTGCTCGACGACGTCCCGTTCCTGCCCGAGGAGATCGTTCGGCTCGCGCTGTGGGTGGGCGAGTACTACCTTGCGGGCCCCGGCGAGGTCGTCTCCACCGCCCTGCCGCCAAAGGGCTGGCTGCGCAGCGACATGACCCTGGCCCTGGCCGAGGACGCACCGTCTGACGCCGAGGCCCTGGCCGAACCGATCGAGCAGGCAGTAGTCGGCACCCTGCGGGCCCGTGGGCCGATTCTGCGCAGGCAGCTGTGGCGCGCGGTGGCGCAGCAGACGCCAGGCGCAGAGGTCACCAGCGACCAGGTCTCGCGCGTGGTCAGGCGGCTGCTCAAGGGCGGACGCGTACGCTTGCGCCCGGTTGTCACCGGCCAGGCCGATGCATCGCGCCGCCGGCGCTGGATCCTGCCGACGGCCGCGGCCTTCGATCACGCCGCGCTGCGACTCAGCGCCAAGCAGACCGCCGCCTGCCTGGTGCTGTGCCAGTCGGCCGAAGGGCTCGACGCCACGGTGTTGCGCGATCACGGTATCGGCAGCGAAGTGGTTCGCCGGCTGGTGGCGCTCGGGCTGGCGCAGGTCGAGTGGCGGGCGGTCGAACGCGACCCGTTCGCCAGCGGCGCGGCAGGGACCCTGCTCGGTCCCGCCGGCGACGTCTTCCTGCCGCTCACGTCCGAGCAGGCCGAGGCGCTGCACACGATCGAAGGCCTCCTGACTAGCGGCTTCCAGACCGCGCTGCTGCACGGCGTGACTGGCAGCGGCAAGACGCAGGTCTACCTCCGCCTGGCACAGGCGACGCTGGCGCAGGGACGCGGCGTGCTGTTGCTGGTGCCTGAGATCGCACTCACGCCAGCGGTGGCGTCGCTGTTCCGGCGGGCGTTCGGTGGACGCGTCGCGATTCAACACAGCGGGTTGTCCGATGGCGAGCGCTACGACCAGTGGCACCGCATCCGACGCGGGGAAGTCGACGTCGTCGTCGGCACGCGGTCGGCGGTGTTTGCGCCGCTGCCGCGGCTCGGACTGGTGATCGTCGACGAGGAACACGACACCGCCTACAAACAGGAGGAGAGCCCGCGCTACCACGGGCGCGACGCGGCGCTGGTCCGTGCGCGCGATGCGGGGGCGGTGGCGCTGCTTGGATCGGCCACGCCGTCACTCGAGTCGTGGCGGCACGCGTCGGAAGGGCGCTACACGCTGGTGCGGATGCTGCGCCGCGTCCACGATCGGCCGCTGGCGCAGGTGACGACCATCGACATGCGCGGGGTGTTTGCCGAGGAAGGTCCGGAGGTCGTGCTCAGCCGCTCGCTGCGCGATGCGCTGCTGGCCTGTCTCGAGCGACGCGAGCAGGCGATGGTGCTGCTCAATCGGCGTGGCTACGCGCCCTCGCTGTTCTGCCGAGCGTGCGGCAACACGCCCGAGTGCCCGAACTGCAGCGTCACGCTGACCGTGCACCGCAAGGCCGCGCAGACGCGATGTCACTACTGCGGCTACACGGCGCGGCTGCCGACGCGCTGCGCGTCGTGCCAGGGCGAGTACCTCGAGTACACCGGGGTCGGTACCGAGCGGGTCGAGCAGGAGGTGGCGCGGGCCTGCCCCCGCGCGCGCATCGCACGGGTCGATCGCGACACGATGCAGCGGCGCGGCGCGATTGCCGGCGTGCTGTCGCGGTTCGCGGCGCGCGAGATCGACGTGCTGGTCGGCACCCAGATGATTGCCAAGGGCCACGACTTCCCCCAGGTTACGCTGGTCGGCGTGGTCTCGGCCGACATCGGCCTCGGTGTGGCCGACTTCCGCGCCGCCGAGCGGACGTTCCAGTTGCTGACCCAGGTGGCGGGGCGCGCCGGCCGCGGTGAGATACCCGGCGTGGCGCTGGTGCAGACGCTGCATCCGCAGCACTACGCGATTGAGCTGGCCGCGCGCCAGGCGTACGACGAGTTCGTCGAGCGGGAGATGGAGTTCCGGCAGCGGATGCGCTATCCGCCGTGGCTGTCGCTGATCAACGTGGTCGTACGCCACGCGTCGCTGGCAACGGCGATGAAGGAGGCGGGGCAGCTTGCCGAGGCGTTGCGGCGGCTCGGCGACGAGCGGTTTGGCGTGCTCGGCCCGGCTCCGGCGCCGCTCGGCCGGCTGCGCGGCGAATCCCGCGTCCAGTTGTTCCTCAAGGGCCGCGACCGCACCGGCATGCGTCAGGCCGCTCGTGAGGCGCTGGCGGCGATGCCCACCCTGCACAAACGCGTCACCATCGACGTCGATCCGGTCAGCATGCTCTGAAAATTGCAGAATTGCCCGTCTGAAATTCTCCTACCGTCCGCCGACCAGCTCGATCGGGCTGAGCGGCACGGGCGTGAAGCTGAGGACGAAGATGAGCACCGCGCACACCGCCAGCACCAGCCGGCCGTTGCCGATCGGGACGTGCTCGTCGTCAACCGGCGGGTGGTCGAGACCGACCATGTAGCTCATGACGGTGATCAGCACGCCCCAGAACAGCCACGTGCCCGAGACCGTGACGCCGAGCGTGAGCAGCGTCAGGATGGTGCCGACCGTCACGTAGCGCGACTTGCGGCCGATCAGCGCGTGGACGATGTGCCCGCCGTCGAGTTGGCCGGCGGGGAACAGGTTCAGCACGGTCGCCAGCAGCCCGAACCACGCCGCGAAGCCGGCCGGGTGCATCACGAACAGGTCGCTCGGTCCGGACGGCAGCAGCAGGTGCTGCAGCTGGGTGATCAGCAGGGGATCGCCGAGGTTCTGCGCACCTTGCAGCGGAATCGCGCGGGGCAGGCGCACGACGTACGAGTGCAGGATGCCGTAGACGGCAAACGGGACCAACGCGACGAAGCCGGCGATCGGCCCGGCGATCCCGACGTCGAACAGCGCGCGCCGCGTGGTTGGCACGGCCATCCGGATCACCGCGCCAAAGGTGCCGACCAGGGTCGGACCCGGAATGAAGTACGGGAGACTCGCCGGAATCCGGTAATATCTGCACGCAACGTAATGGCCCATCTCGTGGGTCGCGAGGATCAGCAGGGCCGGCACGCTGAACCACAGGCCGCCCACGAGCGCGCGCATCGTGGTCAGGTTGCGCGGGACTGGCCGGAGGCCGACGCTGGTGATGTAGTTCAGGAAAAACGCGGCCCCGGCCCACGTCATGGTCGCGAACGTGAGCACCAGCAGCAGCACATGCAGCCACGGCGACGACCCGGGGCGGCGTGGCAGTTCGTCGACGGGCGTCGGCGGCTCGTGCTCAGCCGCCAATGTTCTGCAGGTCCTTGCCGGGTTTGAAGCGGATGGTCCGGCCGGGCGGGATGCGCACTTCCTTGCCGGTGCGTGGGTTGCGGCCGATGCCGCGTTTGCGGGGCTTGACCTGAAAGACGCCGAAGCCGCGCAGCTCGATCCGCTCGCCACGCTTCATCGCATCCCGCATGGCCTCGAACACCGCCTCGACGGCCACCTCGGCTTTCACCTTGGTGATGTCGGCGACGGTCGCCACTTCGTTGATGATGTCGACCTTGATCATCGTGAATCGCTAAGAAGCATAGATACAGGTACTTAGAGTGTCAACCTGCAAATGACGAGATGACGGGAAGCTCACAGCGCGGCCTGCCGACCGTGGTCCTCGCCGGACGACCGAACGTCGGCAAGTCGACATTGTTCAATCGCATCGCCCGCACCCGACGCGCCATCGTCAACGCGATGCCGGGGACGACCCGCGACGTCCTCGCCCAGGACGCGATGTGGCAGGACGTGGCGTTCCGACTGGTCGACACGGGCGGCATCTTCGGCCACACCGAAGACCCGTTGCACGCGATGGTGGTGGAGCACGGGCGACGCGCGATCGCCCAGGCCGACCTCATCATATTCGTCGTCGACGGTCGCGAGGGCCTGATCAGTGGCGACGAGGAAATCGCCGCGACGTTGCGGACCGCCAACGCACCGGTGCTGCTCGCCGTCAACAAGACCGACGACAAGCGGGCCCGCGACCGGATGTACGAGTTCTTCGCGTTCGGTTTCGATCACGTGTTCGAGGTCGCCGCCGAGCACGGCAGCGGCGTGAGTGACCTGCTCGATGCGGTCGTCGCGCAGTTGAAGCTGCAGGGCAGCTTGCCGTCGACCGGTGCCGATGCCCCCAGCGACGAGATCGCCGTCGCCATCGTCGGCCGTCCCAACGTCGGCAAGTCGTCGTTGGTCAACCGGCTGCTGCGCGAAGAGCGAGTGATGGTCAGCGACATGCCGGGCACCACCCGCGACGCCATCGACACGCTGCTGCGCTGGCACAAGCGCACCTTCCGGATCGTGGACACCGCCGGCATCCGGCGACCCGGCCGGGTGGCCAGTTCTCACGCCGTGGAGATGGTCAGCGTGCTGACCGCCAAGCGCGCGATGGAACGCGCCGACGTGGCGGTGCTGGTGCTGGATGCGTCGATGGGCGCCACCGAACAGGATGCCGCGATTGCCGGCGAGGCCGAACGCCTCGGCTGCGGCATGATCATCGCCGCTAACAAGTGGGACCTCACCAAGGGCTCGGGCGACGATCACTACAAGCAGTTCGACGACGACCAGCGCTACCGGTTGAAGTTCCTGGATTACGCGCCGCTGCTGCACATCTCGGCGCTCACCGGCGAGCGCGCGCCCAAGCTGCTCGAGACCGTCGATCGGGTGGCCGAGTCGCGCAAGCGGCGCGTGACCACGGGCGAACTCAACCGTTTCCTCGAGCGGGTCACTCGCGAGCATCCGCCGTCGAGCAAGGACAAGCGGCACGTCAAGATCATGTATGCCGCGCAGACCGGCGTGGCGCCGCCGCAGTTCGTCTTCTTCACGAATGTCGCGACCTCGTTCCACTTCTCCTACGAGCGCTTCCTGGTGAACAGCCTGCGCGAGACCTTCGGCTTCGAGGGCACGCCGATCCGGATCACCGTGCGCCGGCGTGCCGGCAGGGACCGGAAGGAAAAGTAGCTATACTTCGCACCGTATGCCCGACACGCCGCGCGTCGCCATCCCGGACCGCCCCGCGTTCAAGGCCAGCGACGTGTGCGACCTCGCGCAGATCCAGCCCTACGTGCTGCGATCGTGGGAGTCGGAGTTTCCCGACCTCGGGCTCTCCAAGACCCCCGGCGGGCCGCGCATTTATCGCCGGGCCGACGTCGAGCGCGTGCTGCGCATCCGCGACCTGGTCTTCAGTGAAGGTCTGACGCTCTCGGGGGTGCGCCGCCGCTTCGACAGCGAGCAACCGCAGCCCGTCGACCAGGTGCCGACCGTGGCCGAGCCCGCCGCCACCGCGGTCGGTTTCAACGACGCCACGCGCGCCCAGATCGTCAAGCTCAAGCAGGAGCTGCGATCGCTGCTCGACCTGCTCGACGGGCGAGACGACGCGCGCTTTCATTTGTCGGCGGCGGGCGCGATCCGCAAGAAGGCGCGCCGCCAGGCGTGACCAGCACGTCGCCCGCCCCACTCGTCCATCGAGTGGTCAGCCCGCTGGGCGATCAGGTACAATGCGCCTTCGCGGCGCCGCGCCGGTCGGGATGTAGCGCAGCTTGGTAGCGCACCTGAATGGGGTTCAGGGGGTCGCGAGTTCGAATCTCGCCATCCCGACCAATTTAAGTCACTGCAATATAGAGAGATAGGGCTGCGGCCTCGGAGGGTGTCCGGGGCCGTTTTGCGTTGGGGTCACGCAGGGGTCACAGGGTGGGGAATTTGGAGTGATGCCGAACGACGAACCGCGGGGTCGGCGTCAGCCTGGTCTCTCAGCATCGGCTTAAAGAGCCGATACGGCTACGGAGGAAGAGTGGGGCTCTACTCGGAATACCTGGAACGAAGGTTCAGCTTCGAGCAGCTTGCGGCTGAGCGGAAGGCTCAGCTGACGCGCATCAGTGCTCTCAGAGGCCGCGCCATCCTCGTCTACGCTGCCAACCTCCAGAAGTCTCAGCAGCCAGTCGGAATAAACTTCACTGATCTCTTGCCCATTCAGGATCAGCTCGCCAACTGCGATGGCGAAGCCATTGACCTTCTCATCGAGACCGGGGGCGGGTCGGGCGAAACCGTCGAGGATATTGTCAAGCTCGGTCACCCGAATCGAGAACGCTCAGCAGATCGCAGCGCACGAATCACCGCGCACGACGAAGCTGTATGACCGAACGAACGACGAGCTTACCCTTGACGAGATCGAACGAAGCGATTAAACCATCCGCACAGGGTCTCATGCGCACTTTGATCAGCTCCGAGAAACTGAGGACCCTCTTTTGAAGCTCATAGGGACGGGAACGATTCGGCCTTTGTGCGCGCCGCTGACTCGATCATTTCAGAGGAACTGGCGGCAAATCATCACACCAGTGCCACGGAGCTTCGATGAATGATGTACCTGCCGGTTCTTCGGGCGGCGATCCAGATCCGCTCGACTACAGCGCCGACATCGTGAAGACGCTGCGCGAGCCGCTCGTCGTACTCGATGGGCAGTTGCGCGTCACGACGGCCAGCGCCGCGTTTTACCGGGTGTTCGACGTCACGCCCGACAAGACCGTCGGGCGGCTCGTTCACGAGCTCGGCGACGGGCAGTGGGACATCCCCGCGCTGCGGGAGAAGCTCGACGACCTGCTGCGCAACGGCGAGGCGTCGTTCGACGATTTCTCGGTC
>JACDAO010000017.1 GCA_013695405.1 Acidobacteriota bacterium
GCTTCGAGCAGGGCCTGCGTCTGGACCACGTGGTGGTCGCGTCGGGGAGCTCGGGGACCCACGGCGGACTACTTGCCGGCTTGCTCGGCTACCGCTTCGACGTGCCCCTCACCGGCATCGGCGTCAGCCGCGACCCGGACGACCAGGTGCCGCTGGTGCAACGCGAGGCGCAGGCCGTGCTCGACCTGCTCGGCGTGTCGCTGACCGTGGCGCGGGAGATGGTCACCTGCGTGGGCGGCTATTGGCAGCCGAAGTACTCGGTGCCGAACGCGCGGATGGTCGAGGCGGTGCAACTGCTCGCCCGCACTGAGGGCATCCTCCTGGATCCGGTCTACACCGGCAAGGCCATGGCCGGCCTGGTGGGGCTCGCACGCGAGGGCCATTTCGGGGACGGCGACCGTGTGCTGTTCCTGCATACCGGAGGGTTCCCGGCGCTGCACGCGTTCGAGCAGGACGTGCTGGGGCACACCGAACTCGCACCCTGAGCGTTACGACTCGTGGGCAGCCAACGTCTCGCCTTCCCACCGGGCCACCAATGCCGGCGCGGCGCAGTGACTAATGACGTTGACGCTCGTGCGGATCGGATCGATCAACGCATCCACGCCGATCAGGATGGTCACGCCGGCGAGCGGCAAGCCAAACTGTTCGAACAGCGCGGCGAGGATGACGACGGTGGCCCGCGGGATGCCAGTGACGCCCTTGCTGGTCAGTTTGAGCATCAGCAGTATCAGCAGCTGGGTCGGCCAGGGCAGCGGCATCTGGGCGGCCTGAGCCACGAACATCGTGGCCACCCCGAGGTAGACCGCGCTGCCATTCATGTGCAGCGTCAGGCTCAGGGGCGCGACGAATCCCAGTACGCGCCGCGAGACGCCGAGTCGCTCCATCCCAGCCAGCGCCTGCGGCAGCGCTGCCGCGCTCGACGAGGTCGCAAAGCCGACCAGGAATGGCGTCCGCACGTGGGCGACGAAGCGGCGCAGCGGCACCCCCGTTGCGGCGAGCACGACACCGAGCGCAGCGAGGAAGGCCAGTTCGGCCAACCAGGCCGCACCGACCACGCGCGTCAATCCCGACAAGGCGTGCGGGCCGTTGGTCGCGACGGTGGTGGCAAGGGCCGCCAACACGGCCGCTGGCGCCAGCCACATGACGTAGTGCGTGCACCGGAACGTGATCGCCGCCACCGCGTCCGCGAAGTCGAGAACCGGGCCGGCGCGTGGTCCGGCCGAGAGCGCCGCGACGCCGAAGAGCAGGCAGAACACCACGATCTGCAGCAGGTCGCCGCGAGCCATCGCGTCGAAGATGCTGGTCGGCACGGCATTCACCAGGACGGCGCTGACGCTGGTCGGTGGCGGCAGTGCGGCCAGGTTGGCCGGCAGGCCGAGGCCGCGGCCGGGCTGCAACAGTGTGCCGGCAGCCCACCCGATCAGCAGCGCCACCGTCGTCGCCAGTTCGAACACCACCAGCGACTTCCACCCGAGGCGACCGACGTCCCGACTGGCGCCGGCACGGCCGATGGCGGGCACCAGCACGCCAAACAGGAGCGGTGCCACCAGCATGCGGATCAGCCGCAGGAACACCTCGCTGATCCAGCCAAGGCGCATGGCGAGCGATGGCGCGTACCAGCCGATCACCAACCCGCCGACTGCCGCCAGCAGCATCCACCGGGCCAGTGACACCTCGGCGATCCGCGACAGTCTCGAGCGAGAGGCGGTCGGGATGTTCACGCCAGCGGCAGCAATGGCAGTACTCGGCGGCGGATGCCCGTGGCTGCGAAGATCGCTGCGGCGATCGCCGGCGCGGTCAGGGTGATGGGGGACTCGCCGGCGCCGGCCGGCTCGACTTCGCGCCGGTCGATCACCTCCACGTCCAGGCGTGGCACGTCGGTGAAGCGCGGCAGGCGATATTGCGACAGCCGACGCGTCGTCTGCGCCGACGCACCGAATGACACCTGCTCCCACAGCGCCCCGCCAACGCCCTGGATCAGCGCGCCGGTCATCTGGTTGTGCAGCGCGTCCGGGTTGAGCGCGGCGCCGAAGTCGCCGGTCGCCACCATCCGCACCACGCGCACGTCAGCGCCGTCGGCCTCCACCTCGACGCACAACGCCAGCCGCGCGTCCTTCTCGAGATTGCAGCTGATGCCGACGCCGCGACCACTGCCGCGTCGCGCCTGCGCCCAACCGAACCGCGTCGCGGTCTTCTCGATCACCTCGCGCAGCCTGGCGTCGGTGATGTGCCGCAGCCGGAACTCGACCGGATCCAGCTTCAGCGTCTCCGCCCACTCATCGATGTGCGATTCGAGCGCGAAGTTGTTGGCCACCGCGGCCAGGGATCGATAGCTGCCCTGGCGCACCGCGGCCGTGGTGCGGTGGAACCCGACCCAGTGGTGCGGCACCTCGTACTGCACCGCCATGCCAGCAGCACCGCTGTTGTAGTTCGCGAACCGCAGCGCGGTCAGTCGGCCGCTGGCGTCGACGCCGCTCGCGATCTCGATCAGACCGGCCGGACGCGTGTAGCTGCCGGTGAACTCCTCCTCGCGGGTCCACGCGACGCGCACCGGCGCGCCTGCAACGCGCGACAGCCGCGCCGCCTCGACTTCACACTCGCCCCGCTGCTTCCCCCCGAAGGCGCCGCCGCAGTCGACGGCCACCACCCGGACCCGACTCTCGGCGATCTTCAGGGCCTGCGCCACTTCCTGCCGCACCAGGAACGGCGCCTGGGCGCCGCAGTGAATCGTCACCGCGTCGTCCTTCCACATCGCCAGCGCCGCGCGCGGCTCCAGCGGCACGTGCGCGATCGGATTCACCCAGTAGGTCGACGACTGTCTCGCCGTCGCCGCCCGCATCCCGGCGTCGACATCGCCCTGGCGGAACAGCGGCGGATACCTCGCGCGCGGTTGCTCGACCGGCGTTTCGGCGGTCTTCCTGAACAGCGCCGGCCAGTCCTGCTGCGGCGTCAGCGATTCGGGCTGCCAGACCGCCTGGATCCGCGTCGCGGCGTGGCGAGCCATCGCCAGATCGGTGGAGATGGCGGCCAGCAGGTCGACGTCTCGCAGGACCCTGACGCCAGGCAGGCCCTCGACGGCCGAGGCGTCGTACGACGCCAGGCTCGAACGGTGGTGCGGGCTGCGCACCACCGCGGCGTGCAGCATCCCCGGCGTCGCCAGGTCGGACGGATACTTCTTGTCGCCGGTGACGATTGCCTGGCTGTGGACGTTGGCCACCGATCGGCCCAACGTGTGCCACGTCGCCGGGCCTGTCAGCGCGGCGCCGTCGCCGGTCCTCCGGGCACGCACCGCCGCGGCCGCCTGGCGAATCACGGGCACGGTCTGCGGTGTCGTCATGCTCGCCCAGGTGCCGCCATCGTCGGGGCACAACATCGTGTCGCCCATCACCAGTTGCACACGCTCGACCGGCACGCCCAGTTCTTCCGCGAAGGCCTGGGTCAGCAGCGTCCGCGCGCCCTGACCCATCTCCATCTTGCCGGTGAAGGCGCGGCAGGTCCCATCGTCGGCCAGCTGGACGCGCAGCGGCAGGTCGCGGTCCTGGGCCCGTACGGTGACCGAGAAAAACAGCCCGCCACCGAGCAACTGCAGGAAGTTGCGCCGGTCGGGCGTCAGCGAATCCAGCAGCGCGAAGACCTCGTAGCGCTCAGGCTCGAGTTCCTCCTCGAAGCGTTGCTTGTAGACGCGCCGTGGGTCGTCAGCCACGCCGGGGCTCCCTCGCCATTACCGCGCCCGCCGCCCGCACGGCCGCCACGATCCGCGGGTACGTACCGCAGCGGCACACATGGCCGTCCAGCGCCTGCCGGATCTCGGGCTCGCTGACGCGCGGGTTCCGCGCCAGCAACGCGACCGCGCCGGTGATCATGCCGGGCGTGCAGAAGCCGCACTGAAACGCCTGCGCGTCGATGAATGCCTGCTGCACTGGATGCAGGCGACCGTTCGTACTCAACCCCTCGACGGTGACGACCTGCTGTCCGGCAACCGTGGCGGCCGGTGTGACGCACGCCTGGACGGCCCGTCCGGTCACGAGCACGGTGCAGCTGCCGCACTGGCCCTCGCCGCAGCCGCGCTTGGCACCGGTCAGGTCCAGCTGATCGCGAAGCACGTCGAGCAGCGTCGCGCCAGCCCGGACGTCGCCGCTCCAGGCGCGGCCGTTCACCGTCAGCGTCATTCTCGGCTCGAACATGTCGAATTCTAGCGCGTGCTGGTTGGCGGCACACGCGATCTGGCGGGGCGCCGTGGACGTGCAGGCTCAGCACGCACGGCCGGCTCACATCCTAACGACGGCGTCGTGCCGACAGGGTCGTCACCAGCC
>JACDAO010000050.1 GCA_013695405.1 Acidobacteriota bacterium
GCCGAACCGTGACCAGCGGGGCACCCTGCGAGTACTTCACCGCATTCTCGACAAGGTTGCGCACGGCCAGCCGTAGTGCGTCCGCATCGTCCTGGACTTGCACGACGGTCGCGGCGTGAACGACTTCGATGCGCCCGCCGCGTGCGAAGGCGCTCGGCTGCATCTCGTGGGCGACCTCGTCCACCAGCGATGCCACATCGAGGTGTTCCCGGCGCATGTCATCGCGTTTCGGCCTCCATGCGCCCGAAGTCCAGGAGCCGCTCGACCAGCCGTTGCAGGCGCGTCACTTCGCCGACCAGCACGCGGTAGTACTGCTTGCGGCGGCTCTGGTCGGGCACCCGATCGGTGTCCAGCATTTCCGCCATCTGCCGCATGGTCGTCAGCGGCGAGCGGAATTCGTGCGACACCGCAGCGACGAAGTCCGACTGCAACTGCGCGACGCGGGCTTCCTGCGCGAGGGCACGGGCCATCAGGCCCGCGGCGCACCACACGAACAGCAGCGTGCCGAAGGTCGCGACGATCAGCAGGAACTCACCTGACGACCAGGGACGGGTGCGACTGGGTCAGGCCACGCGCGCAGCAGCCACGACGACCCGCCGCCGATCACGCGGTCCACCGTACCGGCCGGGAGGCCTTCGGTCTCGCCGGCGATGCGCTGGCTGTCGGCGTCGGCCAGGCGCCACCTGATGGCGTCGCGCCCGATGGACGACAGGAACCGATCGGCAAAGGCCACTTCAATCGTGGCGGCTTCCGCGTTCGCCCGCCACGCTACCAGCACCGGCCGGCCGGCTGGCGCCATCATCGTCAAGCACGCGCCGGCAGCGATGGTCCGTGAGAGGCACTCCAGGTGTCGCTGACAGCCGTCGCCAGGAGCCACGCGTCCGGACGGGGCGCATCCGAGACTTCGTCGCGATAGAAGTCGGCCGTGCCGCGGTCGAGCGGCCACGTGCCGGCGTCCAGCCGCTGTCGGATGTCCTCCGACACGCGCCGAGCGCCAGCCCTGTCGCCACTCTTCGTGGGCGCGAGGCGCTGGCCGTCAAGGCCAGCGAGAGCGGCTTGGGATCCCGTCCGCGTCCTGATCATGGAGCGTGCGGAGTTGCGTCGATGCGCCGAGCGCACCCGGGATATCTCCGCTCACGCCTCGTTCGTGCGCCTTGCCGAACTCGGCATCGTGGATCCCGCCTTCGCGAAACGGATTGCCCGATCCGCCGGCTTGCGCAATCGGCTCGTCCACGACTACGAGGGAATTGATCACCCCAAGGTGTTTGCGGCGCTGGTCGACGCCTTGGACGACGTCCCGCAGTACCTCGAGCGCCTCCATCGTCACCTCGTGCCGTCGCAAGAAAGCTGACAGGCGCCGACCTGCAGGCCCTCGCCTCCGAACCGAGCGGGCCTCGTCGATCCAGGGCGAGCATTCGCCGCAACGAGTCGACATCCGGTGCGACCCCTGAAGGGCTCCGTTCCGCCCTGCGCGAGTTCGCGCTCGATCGCCTCGAGTTCGAACTCCGGGCGCGCTCGTGCGGCGCCGAACCGACCACCGGTCAGGATGTCCTTGATGTCGGGGGACCGGTTGGGCCGATTCAATCACGAAGAAGCTCGGGTCGAGCTGCTGGTCCAATTCTGATCCTCGGTGACTGGTCACATGCACACGTGGAGCGATATCGACCTTGCAGTGTTCCTTGCGACTGCGCCGGCGGCTGCTGACCTCGGCGAAGGCTCAGACACAAGCTGTTCGCTCCCGTAGCCAAGCTAGCCAGCGAGCCTCCGCATGAAGACGTTGGCGAACTCCAGTCGCCGCCCGGATGGCACGAGCGCCACTCGGCCCCGCGCGGGCAGCCCGGCCTGCGGTACGTCGTCGACGACGGTCTTGCCGTTGATCGAAAGCGTAAGCCGGTTGCCTACCAGGCGCTGCACGACCCGGTTCCACTGGCCCGGGCTCTGAACGCCGTCGCCAGCCTGCGGCACGACGACCGCCCGAACCCCGGGGAGCTGCGCGGCCGAGACCGCCGACGGGCGTGGGCTGGGAGGGACATCGGCCTCGTCCACCGAGCGCCAGTCGGCGATCAACTCGAAGTCGTCGTAGCTGCCAGCCGATAGAATCGGTTTACCAGTAGACGCCTGCTGGCCGTCGTACGCGATCGTCCAGTCCTTGACCTGCCACCGCGACGCCTGGTCGGCCGCACGCTCCCAGCCTGTGAAGGTCATGCCGTCGTACAGCGCCGTGTGGCCGTCATATGCCGTGGCCACGTGATTGGCGGGCAGTGCACCTGAGGTCGGCAGCTCGCGCACGCGGATGTCGCGGAACAGTGTGGGTGCGCCCTCGGACTCGAGCGCGATGTAGCCCTTGCGCGGGGAGATGTCGTAGCCGCCCGACACCTCCTTGCCGTTGACCGCCAGCTTGATGGTGCCGTTGTTGGCGGTGATGCGGTAGTGGTTCCACTGGCCGGGACCCTTCGCGCGCCGCTCGCTCGGGAGACTGCGCATGGATCCGTTGGGATGCGGACGATCCGGGGTCAGTACCGCGCCGTGAATGGCGAAGATGTCGCCATGGCTCGTGTAGGTGTCGGAGTTGCGTCCGTCGAGCACCTGCACCTCGATGGCGCGCACGAACGGCTGCCCGCGCGCCGGCAGGGCATCGGCCCAGATGAAAACGCCGGCATTGCCCATCGGTCGCAGGTGCTGATACTCGAGCTCGAGCACGAAGTTCTCGAACATCCGCTCGGTGCGAATCTCGCAGATCGGCACGCCGGTCACGGCGATCACGCCGTCGCGCACGG
>JACDAO010000093.1 GCA_013695405.1 Acidobacteriota bacterium
GCGTGCGCACCAGGTGGTTGGCCGCCGCCTTGGACGTGTCGTAGGCCGCCGAGCCCTTCTTGGCCACCATGCCATTGACGCTGGTGGTCAGCACCAGGCTGCCCGGCAACTGCTGCGCCTCCCACACGGGCCGGCACTCGTCGGCCACCAGATAGCCGCCCATGACGTTGACGTCGAAGGTCAGGCGCCACTGCTGATCGGTCAGGTGCCCGGTGCCATCCGGCGTCAGGAACACACCGGCGGTGACCACGACGTGATCGATGCCACCATAGGCGAGCACCGCCTGCTGGATCAGCGCCCGGACGCTGTCTCGGCTGGTGACATCGACCGCCAGGCCGATCGCGGGCCCGCAGCCGCTGATGCCGGACCCGGCGACCCCGATGCCAATCCCGCAGGTTGCCGTCAGGTGGTCGGCGGTGGTGCTGGCGGCCTCCGCCGCCAGGTCTGCACACACCACGTGCGCGCCCTCGGCCGCCATGCGATGCGCCGCCGCGCGACCGATGCCGCTGCCGGCTCCGACCACCAGCACCGTGCGCCGCGCCATGGGCTTTTCTGCCGGCATGCGCTGCAGCTTGGCTTCCTCGAGCAGCCAGTACTCGATGTCGAAGGCCTCCTGTGCCGGCAGCGCGACGTACTCGTCGATCGCCTCGGCACCGCGCATCACTTCGATGGCGCAGGTGTAGAACTCCGCGGTGACCCGGGATTCGCTCTTGTCCTTGCCGAAGGCAATCATGCCGACGCCAGGCACCAGGATGACGGTCGGGTTGGGGTCGCGCATCGGCGGCGAATCGGGTTGACGGCAGGCCTGATAGTAGGCGGCGTAGTCGCGCCGATACTGCTCGAGTCCGTCAGTCAGCAAGGCGCGCAACGCGTCGACGTCCCCGGTGGCTGGATCCCAGGGGACGTACAGCGGCCTGATCTTCGTGCGCAGGAAGTGGTCGGGGCACGAGGTGCCGAGCGCGGCCAGCCGTGGCGCGTCGTGGCTGTTGATGAAACGCAGTGTCGGCGCGTCGATCTGGACAGTCGCGATCATCCGCCGCTGCTGCGACACCTGTCCGCGCAGCCAGGGCAGGATCTGCTGGAGCACCGCGTTGCGCGCGGACTCGGACAGCGCCTGGTGGCGCATTCCGCCAAACGTGCGCTCGCCTCGATCCCTGGCCTCGATGTATTCAGCTGCCCGCGTGATCAGCGACAGCGTCAGGTCGTAACAGGCCTCGTCCTGATCGGCCCAGTTGATCAGCCCGTGCTGGCCGAGGACGATGCCGCTGGCCGACGGGTGAGCGGCCACTACCCGCTGCAGCTCGAGACCGAGTTCGAAGCCGGGACGCTGCCACGCGGTCCAGACCACGACGTCGCCATAGACCTCGCGCGTCAGGCGCTCGGCGTGACGCGAGGCGGCGATGCTGATCACCGCGTTGGGATGCATGTGATCGACGTGCGCCGCGGGCACGAAGGCGTGCAGCGGCGTGTCGATCGAGGCGGCCCGCGGGTTGAGGTCGAAGGTGCAGTGCGGGTACAGGCCGACCATCCGGTCCTCGGCCGGCGACTTGACGCCACGCGGCGTCATCGCGGCGTAGCGTTCCTGCAGCGCGACCACCCGATCCTGGTACAGCGACGCGAAGTTGGCGCGGGTGCTGGTGCGCAGGTCGCCACCCGACCCCTTCACCCACAGCACCGTCACCGGCGCACCGGTCAACGGGTCGATCTCGGTGAGCTTGGCCGAGGTGTTGCCACCGCCGGTGTTGGTGATGCGCTGGTCGCTGCCGAGGATGTTCGATCGGTAGACGAGACGGTCGCGGGGCGACAACGACGCCGCATGGGCGTCGTCCCAGAGATAGGAGACGTGGGACATGAGAGTTACTTGTCAGCGTAGCGAGTCAAATAATACGCAGTACCCGCGACGAAGTAGACCAGGGTCGCGACCAGCAGCCACCGGTGCATCGATGGCATCGACTGGACGGCGGCGGCGGCGGGCAGGCCGGCGATGTCGGCCGGCAACACCAGGCAGGCAATCAGCGCACCGAGCGAGAAGGCGCCGAACAGGTAGGGCGTCGGGCGCGGGACCGCCGGTGCTGATGCGGGCACCGCCTGGGGCGCGCGGCGTTGGGTGAACACCGGCACCGCACCGGCCGGCCCCGGCACGCGAGCGCCGGACAGAGCGGCCAGACCGGTATACAGCAGCGCCGTGAGC
>JACDAO010000100.1 GCA_013695405.1 Acidobacteriota bacterium
GCGCGCCGGCGTGCTTGAGCGAGGTCAGCGGGCTGGCTCCGGTGCCGCCATCGTGGCCGCTGATCAGCACCACGTCGCTCTTGGCCTTGGCCACGCCCGCCGCGACCGTGCCGACCCCGATCTCGGACACCAGCTTGACGCTGATACGCGCCTGCGGATTGGCGTTGCGCAAGTCGAAGATCAACTGCGCGAGATCCTCGATCGAGTAGATGTCATGGTGAGGCGGTGGGCTGATGAGTCCGACACCGGGCGTCGAGTAGCGGACCTTGGCAATCCAGGGATAGACCTTGTTGCCAGGCAGCTGTCCGCCTTCGCCAGGCTTGGCACCCTGGGCCATCTTGATCTGCAGTTCGTCGGCGCTGACCAGGTACTGGCTGGTCACCCCGAACCGTCCCGAGGCGACCTGCTTGATCCGGCTGCGACGGCTGTCGCCGTTGGCGTCGGGCACGATCCGGCGCGGGTCTTCGCCGCCCTCGCCGCTGTTGCTGCGGCCCCCGAGCCGGTTCATCGCGATGGCCAGGGTCTCGTGCGCCTCGGCGCTGATCGAACCGTAGCTCATCGCCCCGGAGGCGAAGCGCCTGACGATGGCGCTGGCCGGTTCGACTTCATCGAGCGGCACCGGAGGACGGGTGCCGGTGCGCAGCGTGAACAAGCCGCGCAGGGTCGCCTGCTCGCGGCTCTGCTCGTCGACGCGAGCGGTGTATTCCTTGAAGATCTCGTAGCGTTTTGAGCGGGTCGCGTGCTGCAGCCGGAAGACGGTCTCGGGGTTGAACAGGTGCACTTCCCCGTCGCGACGCCACTGGTACTGTCCGCCCGGCACCAGCTCGCGATCGGCCAATGGCGCCGGCGTGTAGGCGCGCCCGTGATTGATCAGCGCTTCGCGGGCGATCTCGCTGATCCCGATGCCGCCGATGCGCGACGGCGTGTTGGTGAAGTACTTGTCGACCAGGTCCCTGGCGAGGCCGACCGCTTCGAAAATCTGCGCGCCACGGTAGCTGGCGATCGTGCTGATGCCCATCTTGGACATCACCTTGACCACGCCCTTCTCCACCGCCTTGAGGTAGCGGGCCTGCAGCGTGTCGTCGCGCACGGTGGCGTCGGCCAGCCCGAGATCACGCAACTGCGGCAGCGACTCGAGGGCCAGCCACGGGTTGACCGCGCTGGCGCCGTAGCCAATCAGGGTGGCGCAGTGGTGCACCTCGCGCGCGTCGGCGGTCTCGACGATCAGTGTGACGCGGGTGCGGGTGCGCTCGCGCACCAGATGGTTCTGCAGGCCGGCCACCGCCAGCAGCGCAGGAATCGGACACAGGTCGGCGGTGACCGCACGGTCCGACAACACCAGCACCTTGGCGCCATTGGCAATCGCGGTGTCGGCCTTGGCGAACATCGCGCGCAGCGCCGGCTCGAGGCCGTCGGCGCCTTCAGCCGCCGGGAACACCATGTCGAGCACGGTGACGTAGAACGGCTGTTCCTGCTGCGTCTGGGTCTGCGGCAGCAACCGGCCGCTGCGGTCGTAGCGCTGCAGCGCCTTGAAGCGGGCCATCTGCGCGTTGTCGAGGAAGGGGCTGTCGCACAGCACCATCCGGCAGCTCTCGGGCTGCGGATCGAGCAGGTTGCGCTCGGGGCCAATCGCGGTGCCGACCGAGGTCACCAGCTTCTCGCGGATCGCGTCGAGCGGCGGATTGGTGACCTGCGCGAAGAGCTGCTGGAAGTAGTCGGCCAGCGGGCGCGACTTGCGGCTCAGCACGGCCAGCGCCGCGTCGTTGCCCATCGAGCCGAGCGGCTCCTCGCCCTTGAGCGCCATCGGCGCCATCAGCACCTTGATGTCTTCCTGGGTGTAGCCGAAGGCATGCTGCTGGGTGCGCAGCGCCTCGCCGGTCAGCGCCGGCGGCGTCTCGGCGGGCTGCAGCGCTTCGAGCGGCACCAGGTGCTGGTGCACCCAGTCCATGTACGGGCGCTCGGTGGCGATGCGGTGCTTGATCTCGTCGTCTGAGACGATCCGCTGCTCGCGGAGGTCGACCAGGAACATCTTGCCGGGCTGCAGGCGGCCCTTCTCGATGATCCGATCGGCGGGCACGTCGAGCACGCCCACCTCGGACGCGAGGATGACCAGATCGTCCGACGTCACCCAGTAGCGCGCCGGGCGCAACCCGTTGCGATCCAGCACGGCGCCCACCTGCAGGCCGTCGGTGAACGTCACGCACGCGG
>JACDAO010000103.1 GCA_013695405.1 Acidobacteriota bacterium
CTCTCGTCGATCTGGGCCAACAAGCTCAGGTCGTTCATGATGGTGCTGGGCAACGTGGTAGCGGTCTCGTCGATCATCGCCGTGGTGGCGCTGATCCAGGGGATGAACGGCTACGTGGCCGACTCGATCGTGCAGGAGGTCGGCGTCGGTACCTTCCAGGTGGCGCGGGTCGGCGTCATCACCAATGAGGAAGAGGAAGACGAGGCCCGCCGGCGCAACCCGGACGTGTCCTTGATCGACCTGCGGGCGATCAAGGGCAGCGGCGGAAGCATCGACGCGGTGATGGCCCAGGCCAACAGCCAGGCCAACGTGACCTTCCGCAGCGAGGCGCTCGCGAACGTGGGCACGCGAGGCGTGTCGGCCGACTACGACCAGTTCGGCGGCTACGAGGCCGAGCGTGGGCGCACCATCAGCCGCATCGAGATCCAGCGTTCACGGCCCCTCGCCTACCTCGGCGTCGACACGGCCGAGAAGTTGTTCAAGGGCCGCAACCCCGTCGATCAAACGATCATGGTCAACGGCGTGCATTTCCGCGTCGTCGGTGTCAACGAGAAGAAGGGCAGCCTGTTCGGCAACTCGCAGGACGACTTCGTCCTCATCCCGCTCGGGGCGTTCCAGAAGATGTTCGGCACACGCCGCAGCTTCGAGATCACCGTCAAGCCGGTCGACCCCTCCCTGGTCCCGCAGGCGATGGAAGAGGCGCGAGTGGCGCTGCGCACGTCGCGCAAGTTGCGCCCCCGCGACAAGGACAATTTCGGCATCGTCACGTCGGATACCTTCATGGAGCTCTGGAAGAGCTTCAGCCAGGGCGCCTTCGCGGTGCTGATTGGGCTGGTGTCGCTCTCGCTGCTGGTCGGCGGCATCGTCATCATGAACATCATGCTGATGGTCGTCAGCGAGCGGACCCGCGAGATCGGCCTGCGCAAGGCGCTCGGCGCGCGGCGTCGCGACATCGTCTGGCAGGTGCTCACCGAGTCCACGACGCTGTCGGTGGTCGGCGGCATCATCGGCACCGTGCTCGGGTTCGTGGTGGCGTCCCTGGTGGCCTACTTCTCGCCGATCCCGGCCAAGATCGAACTCTGGGCCGTCGTGATGGGGATCAGCATCACGGCCATCGTCGGGCTCTTCTTCGGCCTCTATCCGGCGGTTCGGGCCTCGAAGCTCGATCCGATCGAAGCGCTGAGGCGCGAGTAGGCACATGGCACTGCGCGTCGGCATGCTCTGGGAGATCCTCCGCATCGCGGTCGATACGCTGCGCGCCAACAAGCTGCGCTCGGCCCTGACGATCCTCGGCGTGGTCATCGGCGTGATGTCGATCGTCGCGATGACGGCCCTGATCAAGGGCTTCGGCGACTCGCTCGAGAACCAGATTCGGGCGTTCGGCAGCAACACGGTGTTCGTGCAGAAACTCGGCTTCCAGAGCTTCTCGAGCGGCCGGAGCTTCCTCGAACTCATCAAGCGCCCCAACCTGACCAACGACGACGCCAAGGCCCTCGGCGAGTCGCCGCTGGTCGGCGACGTCGGCCTGCAGTTCGGGGGCGGCGGCCCGTTCGCGGCCATCGAGCGCATGTCGTTCGCCGGGCAGGCCACCAAGCGGTTCGCGGTCATCGGGGCCACCTCGAACTGGGGCGATCTGAACTTCATCCCGTTCATGTCGGGGCGCTTCTTCGGCGACTTCGAAGTCCGGAACCGCCGCCACGTGATTGTGCTCGGCTACTCGCCCGCCGAGGCGATGTTCCTCACGCGCGGCATCGACCCGATTGGCAAGGTGATCCGGGTGGGGCGCGACTCGTACACGGTCGTGGGCGTGATGGACAAGCGCCCGGCGGCGCTCGGCGATGCCAACGGCTTTGCCGTCATCCCGTGGACGACCTACGAGAAGCGCTACCCGACGCCCCGGTTCCGCGGCATGCTCTTCCGGCCACTCACCATCGTGGTCGCGGCGGCCGAGGACGTGAACGTCGACCAGTTGAAGACCGAGATCGAGACCATCATGCGTGCGCGGCACCGGCTCAAGCTGGGCGAGGAGAACGACTTCGACACGGTCACCGCCGACTTCATCGTCGGGTTCCTCCGTCAGTTCACGCAGGCCGTGGTGCTGGCGCTGTTTGTGATCTCGTCGATCGCGCTGATGGTCGGCGGCATTGGCGTGATGGCTATCATGACGATTTCGGTCACCGAGCGGACGCGCGAGATCGGAGTCCGCAAGGCGCTCGGGGCACGGCGGCGAGAAATTCTCGTGCAGTTCCTCATCGAGGCCGTCTTTCTGACGATGCTCGGCGGCCTCATCGGCATCATCCTGGGCGCGGCGATCGGCGTTGCCGTCAACCAGTTCGCAGGTTTCCCGATCGCGCTGCCGCTGTGGTCCTTTGCGGTCGGCGTCGGCTTCTCGGCCACGGTCGGCATCCTGTTCGGCATGCTGCCGGCGATCAAGGCTGCCAAGATGGACCCGATCGACGCGCTTCGCTACGAGTAGGCGTCCACCGGACACGGGACACGGGCAGACGTCACAAGGCGCCCAGGGACGACGCGGCACAAGCGACAGGGGCCAGGGCGCAGGGCGGTCGGACGTAGCGGTCGGACTTGTCCGACCGTCTCCCTTGACATAGCATCGCCCCCAAGCCATTTCGATTTCACGGGGGTGCCATGCCCACCTACACTGCGCCGTCGCTGCGAAACGTGGCCGTCGTCGGTCACAACGGTTCGGGAAAGACCCAGCTTGTCTCGGCCATGCTGTTCACGGCCGGCGCCACCACCCGGCTGGGCCGCGTCGACGACGGCACCGCGCCCACCGACTTCGACGACGAGGCGATCGCCCGACGACACACGCTGGCGTCGACGCCCGCCTGGCTCGAGTGGCAGAGCCACAAGGTCAATCTGGTCGACACGCCGGGGTTCGGCAACTTCCTGAGCGACACCGCGGCGGCTTTGCGGGTCACCGACGCGGCACTGGTCGTCGTCGACGCCGTGGCTGGCGTCGAGGTGCAGACCGAGCGCGTCTGGGAACGGGCGGGGGCCCAGTCGCTGGCGCGCCTGGTGATCGTCAACCGCCTCGATCGCGAGCGGGCCAGCTTTGCCACCGCGCTCGCCA
>JACDAO010000110.1 GCA_013695405.1 Acidobacteriota bacterium
ACCGACGACCTCGCGGCCGGGGCCACGCTGTTGATCACGATGGGCTGCGGCGACGAATGTCCGCTCGTCCCGGGTCTCGAGCGTGACGATTGGCCGCTGGCAGACCCGAAGGAGCAGCCAATCGAGGTCGTCCGGGGCATTCGCGACGACATCGCGCGGCGTGTGCAGACGCTGGTCGAGGCGCGTGGCTGGGCGAAATCGACGGTGTCGACGCCGACCCGCTGACGCGAGCGCTACTCGGCCTTCCAGCCGAAGGCCGCGAGCATCACCCGGAAGAGGTCGGTGTTGTCCATGTAGCCCCGGACCCGCGCGGCGCCGGGTCCGGTGGCCGCGACCAGCACTTCCTCGCCGGTGTGGCCGTTGTCCATCCGTACGGCCGGGGTCCGCACGTCGCGCCGCTTCTCGGTCTGCGACAACTCCTGGGCCTCGTCGATGCCGTCGAGCAGCGGCGTGGCCAGCAGGCCCCCGCGCAGCCGCAAGTCGAACGAGTGGTCGGCGGTGAACAACACCAGGGTGTCGCGACCCACCAGCGCCGCCGTCTGCTCGATGGCCTTGTCCAGCATGACCATCCTGTCCAGACCCGGCCGCACGCGGTCGGTGTGCACGTCGCCCTCGACCATCAGGAAGTAGCCCTTGCGATTTTTCGAAAGCATCCGGTGCGCCGCGCGGATGGCCTCCGTCATGTCGAAGGTGGAGCTCTCCAGCAGGACGATGGCGCGGGTCGCTTTGGAGGGCACGTCCGACAGCGACGACAGCACGGCACGCTCGCTTGGACGCGCCACTGTGTCGAGGTCGGATCCCGCGGCCGCCAGGGCTTTGGTCACCGCCGGACGGCCGGCGCCGATCATGACGTCGGGGCCGTCGCCGAAACGCGGGGCGAAGACCTGCTTGAAGATCTCGGCCGTCATCGCCCGATCGTTCACGTGAGCGTAGAGCGAGGCGGGCGTCGCGCCCGTCAGGGCGTCGTTGCTGATGATTCCGGTGGAGAGCCCGCGCTCTTCGGCGTACTCGAGCAGCGTCTTGAGGGGCTCGCCGTCCGACGTGCCCCTCACCGCCGACGCCGATTGCGCGATCACGCCGTTGTGCGTTTTCTGCCCGGTGACGATCGCGGTCATCCCGGCCGCGGAATCGCTGACGATCTGCGTCGCCGTCGACGTCGTCGACAAGCCGATATGGGGCATCCGCTGCACGAACAGCCGCCGCGGCGCGCCGTAGCCGTGCAGGCTGGCCGCCGACAGGACCGAGGTGCCACCGGCATCGGCGATGAACAACACGACGTTGCGGGCGCGCTCCTGAGCCGACAGTGTCAGCGGCAGGAGCAGGAGGAGGGCGACCAGGGCGCGCGACATGGCGGCAAGTATAGCCGCCGCGTATGACGTCAATCGTCGTCGAACTGTGCTGACGCGATGACCGACGTGGGTGTCGCGGCCACCAGCACCGGCGGCGCCTCAGCCGAAGGCAACTGGTCGGCGTACGCCAGCCCGAACAGTTCCCATGCGGTCTGGAACAGTGCGGCGATGATTGGGCCGATGATGAAGCCGATCGCGCCGAACAGCAGGATGCCGCCAAGCGTCGAGAACAGGATCATCAGGTCGTGCATCTGGGTGTCGCGGCCGACCAGCCGCGGCCGCAGGACATTGTCGACCGAGCCGACGACCAAGGCGCAGAAGGCGGCCAGGATCAGCGCCTTGACCCACTGCCCGGTGATCGCGAGCAGCAGGCATGCCGGCACCCAGACCAGCGCACCCCCGAGCAGAGGCAATACCGACAACACCACCATGATCGCGCCCCAGAACACCGCGCCGTCGATGCCGAGGACCCAGAACGCCATGCCCCCCAGGATCCCCTGGATCAGCCCAATCACCAGCGTGCCCTTCAGGGTGGCGCGCGTCACCGAGACGAACTTGTCGAGCAGCAGGTCGCGCTCGCCTTCGCGCAGCGGCAGGAACTTGCGCAGCGTCTGCAGCAGCGCCGGCCCGTCGAGCAGCAGGAAGAACAGCGTGTAGGCCAGGATGAACAGGTGGACGATCAGGTTGACCGTGCCGACTGTGGTGCTCGAGAGCGAGCCGACGATGAAGCCGCCGACGCTACCGGCCAGTTCGCCCGCCCTGGCGAGCAACTGCTCGCGGTACGGCTCGAGTTGCGCCGCGAACGGCAGCCGCTCGAGCAGCGGCGCCAGCGAGGTCGGTTGACTCGAGATCCGCTCGATCCACGGACGCACGTTGGCACTGATCCGGATCGCCTCGGCGGTCACCATGTAGATCACCCCGGCGACCGGGGCGGCCAGCGCGACCAGGCCAATCAGCAGCGTCGCGAACGCGGCCAGCGGACGACGGCCGGCAAAAACCCGGGTCAGCCGCGTGAACAACGGGAACAGCAGCGCGGCGAAGATTGCCGCGAGCAGGATGGTCATCAGGAAGTTGCTGATCATCACCAGGAAGACCGCGGTGATGCCCATCACGAAGACCAGCAGAAAGATCCGGCGGAAACGGTTTTCCCTCAACGGCAGCGGCTGGCCCAGCGAGTCGGTCGAGATCGTCACGGCCCCTCGATGATAGCGCCATCACCACGAGCGCGCCCCGCCGCCAGCTGCTGCTCCACGGCGCGGCGTGCGCTCATATACGCCGGCATCTACACAGAGAGCGAGCGGACCGGCCAGATACCGGCCGTGACGCTCGCTCCCTGTGTTGAATCCGGCTGGGCCGGACTGACCAGTTCCGACCGTTACGCCCGCGGTCGACGACGGATTGCCACCCCCATGCCTGACAGCGCGAGGCCCAGCAGCGCCATGCTGGCCGGCTCGGGCACCGGCCTGGAGTCGGCGGTCACGACCACGGTCGCCGAGTAGGTCGACAGCACCGGCATCTCGTCGTCC
This sequence comes from Acidobacteriota bacterium, assembly GCA_013695405.1. Taxonomy (GTDB): domain Bacteria; phylum Acidobacteriota; class Vicinamibacteria; order Vicinamibacterales; family Vicinamibacteraceae; genus Luteitalea. Next base: position 2,876 of record JACDAO010000110.1, read on the forward strand.
ACCCGGGCAACCAACTGCCCCGGGCTGAAC
>JACDAO010000120.1 GCA_013695405.1 Acidobacteriota bacterium
GGCCTGGCGGGTACGACGGCACCGTCATCCGGCCGGAGCGGTCGGGCCGGAAGCCGAGGCCGCTCTGGACCGGCCCCGGCTCGGACAGGGGCAGGTCCGGGAGCGCGAGCGGGACGCGAAGGCTGGCTGCCGCCCATCGCCGGGCCTGTGCGAGGTAGCCAGCCGAATCCGAGCCGCCGACCGCGGTGGCGCCGCGATTCAACAGCAGGCCGGCCAGCAAGGCGATGGTCAGCGCCGCCGTGGCAATGAAGAACAGCGGCGTGGCGGACAGCTCGCGCAGCAGCAACGGCACGCGGCGGCGCGTGGCCACGGCCACGACCGCGCACAGGGCGCCAGCAATGACGATGCGATGGGGATTGGAGATCGAGATGCCGAACTGCGGCGAGGACATCGGCCCGATGCTGACGACCAGGCTGGCGACCGCGAACAGGCACCACGCCAGGGTGGCCAATCCGAGGGCGGCGCGGTCGCGCGTGGGCACGAGGTCGGGTGAATCAGGAAAGCACGGTGAGCAGGCGGGCGTTCTCGTGCTGACGTTTGGCAGGCAGGGTCCACTCGGCGCGCATCGACTTCTCGAATTCGCTCCGGAAGAACGTCTGCTTCATGCCGCCGTCGATGACGTCCCAGGGCAGGTACGCATCGGCACTGCGGTCACGGAAGATGTAGAAGTCGGCGTCGACACCGGTTGCCTCGACCGCCGCGCGCCAGTTGCCGCCATTGCGCTCGACCATCTCGATCACCGGCGCGACACGCCGGTCGCCGAGCGAGAGCAGCGCTTGGTAGTACGAGTGCCGTTCGGACTTGACGGTGAAGTAGACGTTGTCGAGGCCGGCCACCAGCTTCTTCAGTCGCTTGGCCTTGCGATCGGTGATCGCCGGGTCTTCCATCGGCAGCCACTGGTAGGCGGTGCCGGGTTTGGGAATCAGCGGGTTGACGCTGGCGACGATCCGGCCGACGCGGCCACGGCCGCGGGCGTGGTGAAGCATGATGCCGCGCAGCTGCTCGGTCAGGTCGCGCATCGCGACCAGGTCCTCGTCCTGTTCGGTCGGCAGACCGATCATGTAATACAGCTTCAGGTTTTCGACGCCATTGGCGAAAATCACGTTCGCCTTGTCGAGGATCTCCTCGTTGGTCATCGTCTTGTTGATGACGCGGCGCAGGCGATCCGATCCGGCTTCCGGGGCGATCGTCACGCCGCGCTCGCCGCTCTCGACCAGCCGGCGGATGATGCCGTCGTTGAGATCGTCGAGGCGCAGGGAGGCGGGGCTGATCGAGTAGCCCAGGCCGGACAAGCCGTCGAGGATGGCCTCGATGTCGGGATGGTCGCACAGCGCGATCGAGACCAGCCCGGCCCGTCTGGCGTACGGTCGCGCCGCGGCGGCCAGCGCCAGGATCCGGTCGGCGGGGAACGGCCGCACCGGCAGATAGTTGTAGCCGGCCCAGCAGAAGCGGCAGAGGTTGGCGCAGCCGCGCACCACTTCGACCAGGAATCGCGATCCGAACTCGGTGTCGGGCGTGAAGATCTGCGTGTGCGGCGGGTCGAGCGCATCGGTCGTCCTGACCGCGGCCTTCTTGACCGGACCGATCACGCCCTTGGCCGGGTCGCCGTGCATCGTCACCAGCGTGCCATCGGCCGCGTACTCCGGTGTCCATGCCGACGGGATGTAGAAGCCGCGCTCGCGCGAGAGCGCGTGCAGCAGCGACTCGCGCCCGGTGGCGTCCCTGATGCGTTGCACCAGGGCCGGCACCAGCACTTCGCCTTCGCCGGCGGCAATCACGTCGGCGAACAGCGCGAGCGGTTCGGGGTTGACGAAGGTGATGGCACCGCCGAGCACGACCAGCGGGTCGCGTCCCACCTGCCGATCGGCGGCACGCAACGGCAGGCCGGCCAGCCGCAGCATCGTCAGGACGTTCGGGTAGTCCCATTCGAACGACACCGAGAAGGCGAGCACGTCGAATTCCTTGACCGGTGTCCCCGATTCGATGGTCACCAGCTTCAGGCCGGCGGCCGACTGCTCCTGCAATTCCTGGCGCGCCGGCAGAAAGACCCGCTCGCACACCACGTCGTCCATCTCGTTGAACAGACGGTAGACCGTCTGGAAGCCGAGATTCGACATGCCGATGAAGTAGGTATTCGGGAAGGCGAGCGCGATCCGCAGCCGCTCGCCGTGCGGCTTGACGATGGCACCGACTTCGCGAGCCAGCGTGGCTCGGGCCCGATCGCGGAGGTCCTGCGCTTTCATGGAGAGGTCGGTCGGCCGACGGATACGCGCCCGATGCGGGCAGACGACGAGGTCGGCCAGGGGCTGCCCTGCCGCGTGCTCGGCCTCCACAGGAGGCGAACGCGGCGCCGGTGGATGTACCTAATCTACCACGCGGCACGCCCACGAGGCCGCGGTGCGGGCTGCGGTCCCGGTCGAGACCCGGGCCCAGGAGCGGGGTGGATCCCGGGCGCCTGACGCCGCCAGGCGGATCGGCAGCCGGGCGGCGGTTTCGCCACCCGGTGTGCCGCACTGGTCGAGTTACTCGTGGCTGCGCCGGAGGAAGGCGGGCACGTCGAGCGCGGAGTGGTCGTCGGTGCCGGTGGCCTGATGCTCGCCCAGCGAGAACGCCGGCAGCGACGCCGACGGCATCTCGACCACCGAACGACGGTTGAGCACGAGGCGGGCGTGCACGCCGCTGTCGGCTGCAGCCGGGTCACGCCAGGTCGCATGCTGGTACTGCCCGAGGTCGACCGGCGTGTGCGTCGACGTGCCGCGCTGGGCCATGTCGGGCCGGTCGAAGCCGGTGGCGATCACCGTGATCTTGATGGTCCCGGTCATCGACTGGTCGACGACCGCGCCGAAGATGATGTTGGCGTCCTCGTGCGCCGCCTCCTGGATGATGCTCGAGGCTTCGCTGACCTCGGTCAGGGAGATGTCCGCGCCGCCGGTGACGTTGATGATGACGCCGCGCGCGCCGCGCACCGAGGCGTCTTCGAGCAGCGGGCTGGAAATGGCGCGGTTGGCGGCCTCGATCGCCCGGTTCTCGCCCTCGGCGAGGCCGGTGCCCATGATGGCGAAGCCCATCCCCGACATGATCGTCTTGACGTCGGCGAAGTCGAGGTTGATCAGGCCCGGCACCAGGATCAGGTCCGAGATGCCCTGGATCGCCTGCCGCAGGATGTCGTCGGCGGCGGCGAAGGCTTCGGGCAGGGGCGTCCGGCGATCGATGGTGGCCAGCAGCCGCTCGTTGGGGATGGTGATGACGGTGTCGACGCAGTCGCGCAGTTCGCCGAGCCCGCGCTCGGCCTGCGTGCCGCGACGCCGACCCTCGAACTTGAACGGCTTGGTGACCACCGCGATGGTCAGGGCGCCGAGTTCCGTGGCCAGGCTGGCAATCACCGGCGCCGCCCCGGTGCCGGTACCGCCGCCGAGACCGGTGGTGACGAATACCATGTCGGCACCGTCGAGCACCTCGATGAGCTTGTCGGTGTCCTCAAGCGCGGCGTTGCGGCCGACGTTCGGATCGGCGCCCGCGCCGAGTCCCTTGGTGAGTTTGCCGCCGATCTGGATCTTGGTCGAGGCCGGACTCTGCTGCAGCGCCTGCAGGTCGGTGTTGGCCACGATGAACTCGACGCCGCTCAGCCCCGTTCGCACCATACGATTGACGGCGTTGCTGCCGCCGCCGCCGACCCCCACCACCTTGATGCGCGCGCCCGCACGCACCTCCGTGTCGAGCGTCAGCCGCAAGGCCTGCTCGTCACTCAGTCCTGCCCCCAGTCGCCGACCCAAGCCGTGGTCCATGTCGTGTGTACTCATGCCTTGCCCGCCCCCTTGCCTGCCGTTCACCGACCGATGAAGAACTCGCGGAACATCGCGCCGAACCACTCGGCGACCCGTCCCACCCCACTCGAGGCCGTGCCGGAGTACGACTGCGGCCGGTTCCTGCTCGCGTACATCACGGCGCCGACAGCCGTCGCGTAGAGCGGGCTGCTCGTCTGGTCGCCGAGTCCACTGGCGCCGGCCGGCACCCCGCGTCGTACCGGCAGGTCGAAGATCTGCTCGGCGATCTCGGCCATGCCATCGAGCGAGGCGCCGCCGCCGGTCAGCACGATGCCCGAGTGCAACGAGTTGCTGCAGCCGGCCTTGTCGATCTCGTCCCACAGCATGTGGAACACCTGCTCGGCACGAGGCTGGAGGATCTGCGAGAGGATGCGCCGCGACATCACGCGCGGCCGACGGCCGCCGACGCTGGCCACCTCCATCGTCTCGTCCTCGCCGACCATCGCGTTGAGCGCGCAGCCGCAGCGGCGCTTCAGCTTTTCGGCGTCGGGCACCGGGGTGCGCAAACCCACCGCGATGTCGTTGGTGAAGTGGTCGCCGCCGATCGCCACGACGCCGGTGTGCCAGAGGCTGCCGCGCTCGAAGATCGCGAAGTCGGTGGTGCCGCCGCCGATGTCGACCAGCGCAACGCCAAGCTCGCGTTCGTCCGGGGTCAGCACCGCTTCGGCCGCGGCAATCTGCTCGAGCACCGTGTCGACCACGGCGACGCCGGCGCGGTTGACGCAGGCCACCAGGTTCTGCATCGAGGCGGCGCCACCAGTGACGATGTGGACGTTGACGTCGAGACGCGAGCCGGTCATGCCAACCGGATCGGCGATTCCCTCCTCGTCGTCGACCGCGAAGTCCTGCGGCAGCACGTGCAGAATCTCGCGGCCGTTCGGCAGTGCGAAGGCCTTGGCCGCATCGAGTGCCCGACGGACGTCGTCGCGGGTGATCTCGCGCGTCTTGCCCGACACGGCGACCACGCCGCGACTGTTGAAGCCCTTGATGTGCGCGCCCGACAAGGTCAGGTAGACCGAGTCGATCTCGATGCCCGCCGTCAGCTCGGCTTCCTCGATTGCCTTCTTGATCGATTCAACCGCCTCCTCCAGGTTGACGACGGCGCCGCGCCGGATGCCCTTGGAATCGGCGGTGCCGATGCCGATGATCTCCACGCCGGTCCCGTCACCGGTGACCTCGCCGACGATCGCCGCCACCTTGGTGGTGCCGACGTCGAGTCCGACCAGGTAGCGTTCGTTACGAGCCACGATGCCCTCCGCCAGTTCGTCCCACCCATTCACTCCTCTGCATCGTCATTGCTCGGATCTGCCAGCGCCTCTTCCACCGCGTCCGCCTCTGGCGGCGGTGGCATCGACGCGAATGTCACGCCCGCCTTCTGCGGACGCACGTACACGCGGTTGCCAAACCGCAAATCCACGGCGTCGACGGCCTGGACCATCGACAGCAGCCGCTGTTCCATGTCGAGGTAGGACTGCAGGCGCTCGCCGAAGCGCTCGTCACCGAGCGAGAGCAGCGCGGGGTCGTCATTGAGCGTCACGACGGCATTGCGCGGGTGCGTGACGTCGATGTGCGAAACGCGGGCGAGCAGGTGGGCATCGCGCAGTGACTGCAACGCGCCGGTGGTCAAGGTGACCCGGGCCGGGTCGGGCAGCCCGCCGGTGCGGCTGTCGTCGCCGAGCAGACCCTCGATGATCGGCAGGTCGAGCGTGCTGTAGCGCGGGCCGAATTCGTCCATCACCGCACCCTCTTCGTCGATCAGCATCAAGACGTCGCCGGCGCGGGCCATCGCCATCGGGATGCGCTCCACGACCCGCACCTCGACGGTGTCCGGCAGCGCCCGGCGCAGGCTGGCATCGCGCACCCACGGCGACGCGAGCAGCCGCTGCCGCCAGCCGTCGAGTGGCGTGAGCATGATGCTGGCGCCGCGCAGGTCGCCGAGCAGCGCCTCGATTTCGCCGGGCGACAGCCGCGCGGTGCCGGTGATGTGCAGGTGCCGGAC
>JACDAO010000133.1 GCA_013695405.1 Acidobacteriota bacterium
GGCCAGCATGGCTGGCCCTCTTCTTCTTGATGATGATGACGGGTGCGTGATTGGCCATGGTCCGTCCTCAGGCCGCCGCGGCCAGGTCGGCTTTCTGACCCTTGCAGGCCTGTTCGGTTTCGGTGAACGTCGGGCGGACGTCCTCGGGCAGCGTCCGGCGCGCGAATTCGACCGCGATGGCTGGCGGGAAGCCCTTGTAGACGGCCAGCAGCCCGGCCTTGATGCAGGTCAGGTACCGTCCTTCGGCCTCGACCATGTGCTCCATGCTGGTGGCCATCGGCTGCACGAAGCCGTACGAGGCGAGAATCCCGAGGAACGTCCCGACCAGCGCCGCGGCGACGCTGTGGCCGATCTCTTCCGGCGGCCCGCCGATCGCCTGCATCGTGATGACGATGCCCAGCACCGCCGCGACGATGCCGAGACCAGGCAAGGCGTCGGCGACCTTGGCCAGCGTCTGCGCCGGCTTGAGCGCGCCGTGGTGATGCACGTCGAGGTCCTCGTCCATCAGGCACTCGAGGTCATGCGGCGTGATGCCGCCGAGGATGATCACGCGGATCGAATCCGACAGGAAGGACACCGCATGGTGATTGGCGAGGAACGACGGAAATTTGCTGAAAATGGCGCTTTTCTCGGGCTCTTCGACGTGGGCCTCGAGCGCCATCACACCCGACTGTTGGGTCAGGCGGAAGACCTGGTACTGCAGCGACAGCAGTTCGAGATAGCTGTCCTTGCTCGGGGGCGACTTGAAGAACGCGCCCATCTGAATCATCAGTTGCTTGAGCAGCGAGATGGGGGTGGCAATCACCAGCGCGCCAATCGCGGCGCCGCCGATGATGATGAGCTCGTTGAGCTGCCACAGCGCGAGGAGCGAGCCCCCGTGCATCATGTAGCCGCCGGCGACCGATCCGATCACGATGAGAGAACCGACAATCAAGAGCATGAGCGGCGCTTCTCAGGCGACGTCGGCCGCGACTTCGCGGTCGAGTACGCGCAGCCACGTGTGGACGAGGGCGGGGTCGACGGTCTGGCCTGCCAGGGCGACCAGCGCCATGCAGGCACGGGCGCTGACGGCGGCCGGCTGGCCCGGCCACCACCCGCCACTGGCCAGATCGAAATCGCGCACCAGCCGCGCCATCCGCGCCGCCAACGGAATCTCGCAGCCCTGCAGGCCAAACGGCAGGCCGTCGCCATCGAAGCGTTCGCCGACCGACAGCACGGCGCCGGCCAGGTGCGCCAGCGACGGCACACCGGCGAGCAGGTCGTACGAGGCGCGGCGCCGCTGCCACTCCGTCCAGGGGCTCGGCCCGGTACCAGTCAGCGCCAGTTCACCGATGTCGGCCAGCAACGCCACATCGTGCGCGTCCTGCCCGATCATGTCGCAGTGCCCGAGGTGTTCGGCCAGCAGGCGCGCCCATTCAGCGGTGCGCCGTGCGCGAGCGGCGAGCGTACGGTCCCGGCGCGCGAGCGCGGAGAGGAACAGCGACGTCGGGGCCACGCCAGCCTCGTCGGCGGCGGCCAGCAGTTCGTGCAGATTGGTCAGGGCCGAGGCCACGGGTGCGGTGACCGGACCAGTAGCCGCCGGAGGTGGCCAGACCAACGACAGCAGGGATGAGGCTTCGAGAATGCCGTACATGAACGCTCCGGAGGTAAGCTGCGTGGGGTGGCCGGGCAACCCCTTCAGCAGCCCAATCGGCGTCAGGATGGCGCTCTTCAACGGCCACGACGCGGCGGAGACATGGCGTAATTTCTGCAGGCGACGCCGCCATCGCCCGCCATCCCCGATCCGCGCCGTAAACTGCACATGACTGCTGTCAGCCGTCCGTCCACGGCGCCGGAATCCCGACCCGTCCCCTGGCAGGTGCTGCCCCCGGAGGCCGATCTGCCGGCCCGCTTGTCCGGCGGCGCCGGACGCGTCGTCCCGCTGCACAACCGAGACGCCGGCAGCGATGCGACGCGCCTCGCCGCCCTGGTGGACGGCGCACTCGAGGTGGTGGTGATCGGCCTCTATCCCGTCGCGCTGCTCCCGGCGCTGCTGGCGACCCCTGGCCGCCGGGTGCTGGTGATCGAGTCGGACCCGGCTTGGGCGCGGTGGGTGCGCGCATCGCCGATTGGCCGTGCGGCGCTCGAGACGCAACGCGCAGCCATTCATGTCGTCGGCGATCCGGCTGTTCAGCTGTGGCGACACTTCACGACAGGGACCACCCCGCCCGCCGTACTCACCCACCCGGTGCTGCGGCGCGAATGGCCGGCAGCGGTCGACGCGGCGCTGGCCATCGCCACGCGGGCGTTCGCCGGCGCCTCGGCCAACGAACAGGCCCGGGTCGCGCTGGCGCCGATCTATCTGACGCACACGCTGTCCAACGTCGCCCACGTGGCACGCAGCCGGGACGTGTCGGCATTTGCCGGCGCGTGGGCCGGACGGCCAGCGGTCCTGCTCGGCGCCGGACCGTCGCTGGACGAGGCGTTGCCGGTGTTGCGGGACCGGCAGGACGAGGTGCTGGTCATCGCCACCGACACCGCGCTCCGCCCGGCGCTGGCCGCGGGCGTGCAGCCGCACATCTGCGTCGCGGTCGACGCCAGTGCCGCCAACGGCCGTCATCTGACCGACCTCGATCCGCCGCAGCGTACCTGGTTGTTCGCCGAGGCCAGCATCCTGCCGGCCGCGGTGCGCGCATTCGGCTCGCGAGTGGTGTTGTTCCGGGTTGCCGAGCACCAGCCGTGGCCGTGGCTGTCGGCGGCGGGAGTGTCGCGCTCCACCCTGCAGGCGTGGGGATCGGTGTTGACCACCGCCTTCGACCTCGCGGTCACGCTGGGCGCCTCGCCGCTGCTCTTTGTCGGCGCCGACCTGGCCTACACCGGGGATCGCCCGTACTGTCGCGGGATCACCTTCGAGCGCGACTGGGAGGCCCTGCGCGAGGTCGGCTACGACGACGACGTGATTCGTCGCAGCGTGATGCGCGGGCCACTCATCGACGAGCCGGACATCTTCGGTCAACCGACCCGCACCGCCGCGCACCTGGTCGCCTTTCGCGACTGGCTCGTCGAACACAGTGCCGCTTGTGCCCCGGGCACGATCATCAATGCGACCGGCGCCGGGATTCTGCACGGCCCCGGGCTGAGGCAGGTGCCGCTGGTGGACGCGCTGCCACGCGGCGGCGCGCCGATACCGTCCGTCGGCGAGGTCGCCCAGGGGCAAGCGGCCCGTGACGACTCACCGGGGCTGGCGGCCGCGATCGCCGACGTGCTGTGGGGCGTGCGCGCTCACGATCCCGCTGCCGACGCCTTGCTCGCGTCATGGCAGGCCTTCGCGACGGAACGGGTCTCGCGCGACGACCTGGTCGAGCGCCTGTCGTCGGTGGCAATCGAGGCGGGGTTTCCACGCCGAGCACGTCGCCTGGATCTTCGAGTGAGCGGGCACGCCACCGCCGTCACGCCATGACATCGTCACCGCATCTCTGGGAACGTTACGCGCGGGCCGAGCCGTTCTGGGCCGTCCTCACCGAACCTCGCTTCTCGCGCGACGCGCTCACGCCGGACGCGCTCGAGGCGTTCTACGCGTCGGGCCGTGAACACGTCGACGGCGTGATCGAGGTCGCACGCAGGTGGGTCGCGCCCGGGCTGACAGTACGCCGTGCGCTCGACTTCGGCTGCGGCGCCGGTCGGCTGTCGGTGCCACTGGCGGAACGTGGCATCGAGGTCACCGGCATCGACGTCGCGCCGTCGATGCTGGAGGAGTCGGCGCGGCAGAGCGCGAGACGCGGACTCGCCGAACGCTGCACGTACCTCTGCCTCGACGAAGTCGAGTGGCAGGCACATGCCGGACGCTACGATCTGGTCCACTCCTACATCGTCTTCCAGCACGTCCCGCCAGACGAGGGCTATCCGCTGATCGCGCGACTGCTCGGCTGCGTTGCCCCCGGCGGCGCGGTGGCGCTGCACCTGCTCTACGCGTCGACGTACCAGTCGTTGCCGGGCGCGCCGGTCGAGATCCTCGCGCGGCCCTGCGCCGACCTGCCGCCGATGTTGATGACCACAGCCCCGCCGATGACCGCGCCGACATCGTGGAGTGGTCCGCGGTCGTCGGTGTGCTGTCCCCACGGTCCGGTGTCGAGATG
>JACDAO010000153.1 GCA_013695405.1 Acidobacteriota bacterium
TGGCAACGCGGCCCCGCCGCGCCCCGGCTCGCGCGGCCGCCGTGCCGGTCGAGGCAATCCACGGCGTCGCCCCGGCCGAGGCCGCACCTGCGGGCGCACCGCCGGTCGACACCTCAGGCGCCCGGGCCAGTCTGCGGATTCTGATGGTGGCGAGTGAGGCGGTGCCGTTCGCGAAATCAGGCGGGCTGGCCGACGTGGTCGCCGCACTGCCCAAGGCCCTCGGCGTGCTCGGTCACCAGGTGACCGTGGCCCTGCCGCGCTACCGCGGCGTGCCTGTGGACGACGCGCCGACGATGACCTTCCCGGTGGCGATGGGTGGGCACGACTATCAGGCCGAGGTCTTCGTGCAGCAGGCCGGTCCGGGCGTCCGCGTTGCGCTGATCGATCACCCGGCGTTCTTCGACCGCGACGGCCTCTACGGCGTCGGCAGTCACGACTACGCCGACAACCCGCGCCGGTTCGCGTTCCTGAGTCTCGCGGCGCTCGAGTTCGCCCGCCGCGAGGGCCAGCCGATCGACGTGGTGCACGCCCACGACTGGCAGGGCGGGCTGACGCCGGTCTACCTGAAGACGCGCTACGCCACCGACCCCGTGCTCGGTGGTGCGGCCTCGGTATTCACGATCCACAACATCGCCTACCAGGGGCTGTGCGCGTCCGACTGGCTGCCCCGGCTCGGGCTCGGGTGGGAGGTGTTCACCGTCGACGGCCTGGAGTTCTGGCTGCAGGTCAGCCTGCTCAAGGGCGGCATCATGTTCAGTGACGTCGTCACCACCGTGAGCCGCCGCTACGCCGAAGAGTTGATGACCGCCGAGTTTGCGTTCGGGTTCGAGGGCATCCTGCGTCATCGCGCCGCCGATTTTGTCGGCGTGCTCAACGGCATCGACGCCGAGATCTGGAACCCGGCCAACGACCCGTACCTTCCGCGGCCCTACTCGGGCGACGACCTGTCGGGGAAGATCGAGGCCAAGCGGGTACTGCTCGACACCTTCGGCCTGCCCGGTGGCGACCACGACCTGCAGAAACGGCCGGTGGTGGCGATGATCTCGCGCATGGTCGACCAGAAGGGGCTCGACCTGATCGCGGCCGTGGCCGAACAATTGCCGCACCTCGGCGCCGCCTTCACCATCCTCGGCACCGGCGAGCCGGCCTACGAAGAGATGTGGCGATCGCTGGCGCGGCGGTATCCTGATCGTGTGGGCGTGCGGATTGGCTTCGACGAGCCGCTCTCGCACGTGATGGAGGCCGGGGCGGATCTGTTCATGATGCCGTCACGGTTCGAGCCGTGCGGGCTGAACCAGATGTACAGCCTGCGGTACGGCACGGTGCCGGTGGTGCGGGCGACCGGAGGGCTGCACGACACGGTGCAGAACTACGACCCGGCCACGGGCGCTGGCAACGGCTTCTCGTTCAGCGATGTCAGCGGCGACGCGCTGCTGGGCACGCTGCGCTGGGCGCTGCAACTGTTCCAGAACGATCCGGAGCGCTGGCGCGGCCTGCAGCGTGCCGGCATGGCCCGCGATTTCTCCTGGGAAGCGTCGGCCCGCGTCTACGTCGAGACGTACGCGCGCGCCCGCTCCCGGGTCACGGCACGACCACGTGGCATCGCCCGCGCCTGAGCGCGGCGCGCTGGAGAGGACGACAGAGACATGGCTTCAGAGAAGGTACAGACGCTGACCGACGGCAATTTCACGGACGTGATCGGCGGCGCCACCCAGCCGGTGCTGGTGGATTTCTGGGCGGAGTGGTGCGGGCCGTGCCGGATGTTGACCCCGACGATCGAGGCGCTGGCCGCCGAACTGGACGGGCAAGCGGTGATCGCCAAGCTGAATGTCGACGAGAACCCGACCGTGCCTGGCAACTTCGGCATCCGCTCGATTCCGGCGCTGCTGGTCTTCAAGGGCGGGCAACTGGTCGATCAGACGCTCGGGGTGCAGTCCAAGGATGCCCTGAAGAAGCTGCTCGAGCGTCATATGTAAGCGGAACCGCCCCGGGTGTCGCCCGGGCGGGGTTTCTCCCCGCCCGGGACACGGGCTGGTTCGGCGGCGGGAGAGCGAAGGG
>JACDAO010000189.1 GCA_013695405.1 Acidobacteriota bacterium
CCGTGATCACGTCGTAGCCGTCCACGCTCAACGCCTTCAGCATCGTCAACGCATGGAGGATGACGGCGATGCCGTGTTTGTCGTCGGCGATGCCAAGACCGTAGGCGCGATCGCCGTCGATGCGGAATGGCTGCTGCGCCAGCATGCCGCGCTCGTAGACAGTGTCCATGTGGGCCAGGAGCAGGATCCGGGCAGAACCACGGCCCCGGAAACGAGCGACCACCGTGTTGGCGAACTGTTGCGGCAGGCTCGTGATGCGCGGTCGGTCGATGGCAGGCGGCAGGAGATCGACGCGGCCGCCAAGCGCCCGCAGTCGTTCGGCGATCAGCGCACCGATGCGGGTGACGCCCTCGACATCGGCGCTGCCAGATTCAATCTCGACCAGCGCCTTCAGCGTGTCCAGCAGCGGCTGCTTCTCGCGTTGCGCGAGAGCCCTGACCGCGTCATTCGTTTGCGCCCCGGCGCCGAAGGGCGCCAGTGCCAGTGCCAGTAGCAGAATCAGAATGAGGGATCGCATATCGCGACCGCGCGCGTCAGCCATGTCGGGAAGTCCTTCGGAAACAGACCGGGGGCATTCTAGCCCAGCCGTTGTTCCGGGTAAGGCGCGCGTGCGGGAACGGAGGCGATAGGGCCAGGCAATACCACCATCTTCGTAGCGTGATACTCCCACCATCGTCGCGTTGACGCCGGAAGGGCCCGGTCGACGAACGGCGCGCGCCTGCCTTCTCGGCAAGCAGTCCGAAATGTGTATACATACTTCGGACGGCCTAACTGCGGCGCGGGATCGCGAGCCCGAGCGCGGAGGAACCGATGAATGTCTCACTGACGCCCGAACTGGAGCGGTTCGTGGACGACAAGGTCGAGAGCGGCCTCTACAACAACGCCAGCGAAGTGATCCGGGAGGGCCTGCGACTCCTCAAGGAGCACGACGAGGTCCGGCTGCGGTGGCGCGAGCAGATCGAGAGAGGCTGGCTGGAGGCACAGTCGGGGCGCGTCATTGACGGCCCGAAGGCGATGGCTGCGGCGCGAGAGCGCCTGAAGCAGGCACCTAAGAAGCGAGCGTGACTCCGCGCTATCGCCTCACGCCGACTGCGCAGGCGAATGTCGATGACATCTGCGCGTTCATCGCCAACGACAGTGTCGATGCCGCGCTCAAGGTTCTCGATGCGCTCGAACACGCCTTCGATGAGTGGGCGGCGATGCCGGGCATCGGCCACACGCGTGACGACCTGACGAACCGTCCGGTGAAGTTCTGGAGCGTGTTACGGTGCCCGCGCCGTCGAGCAGATTCTGAAGCACCTCGCCTGATCACCGACGCCATGATCCGCCTCCCCAAAGGACGGTCGACCAGGCCGAGCCGCTGATGTCGGAACGGAACTCTGAAGGAATCGCCTATCGCAGGAGGGCTCGAAATGCCGCGATCACTGCCGGGTTCCGATCAGCGTCCCACCCACGCCTTCGCTTCGGCGGACGGGGATCGATCTCGACGATGAGTAACTCCTCGGTGAGGGGCTTTGCCGTACGCACAATCCTGCCGGTCGGATCAACGACTCCTGTGGCTCCCTCGGATGCACCTGTCGCGGTTCCGCCGGGGACGTCGGCACGAACCACCCAGACGGTGTTTGCCACCGAGCGACGTCGCAGGCGCGCGCGTCGTCCACCAGGCCCTCGAGTGCTCGATCCAGCGGCAGACTGTTGTTCGTCGGCACAAACAACGGTGGCGACGAGAACGACCAGATGCCGGTCACGACGGGCACGGTCGAGGACCACAAGGTCACCCTGCGGCTCTGTCTGCGCGAGCGAATGCACGCATCCGTGATGCTCTGGCCGTACACGGCGGGCCGCCCCGCCGCCACGCTGGTTCAACGGGCAGGGGTGGACGTCGGACCCTCCGAAGACCGCGCGTTCTGGACCGCTCTCCGACGGGCACAGGACCAAGCGGCGCCGCCCCCACAATTATCGCGGACGCGCTCTGCCTTCGGTGATTGGGCTCGTGTGGCGGTTGCCTCGGGCTGCAGTCAGCAGCTGAGGCGAATTCCGGGCCGAACACCCAGGCAAGTTCACCGGGTCATGATCCGTGCCTGCCGGCGGCTCACGGCGTCCGCACCACCCAGACGACAGCGTTCGCCTGCGCGTCCGTACCCACGACCAGGCGAGTGCCATCCAACCGGACGTCGCTCACCGCGTAGGCTGCGGCCCACCGGTTGACGGGAAGCCTGTACATGCCCACCGACTGCGACCAGAAGAATGCCGTGTTGACTCCCTGCGCCGTCGTGCTCAGCCCGACCACCTCTCCGGCCGCATTGATGTCACGAGCCCAGCTCACGGCCCCCCCCAAGGTTCCGATGTCAAGCGAATCCCCCGCGGCATACCAGATGACGGCGCGCAGACAGTCGCCGCCCACCGCGCAGGGGATGGTCACATGGCCTGCAAGGTCACCGTTGGCGTTTGCGCCGGCCGCGGTGCCCGACCTAACGTCGAGCTCTTCGA
>JACDAO010000226.1 GCA_013695405.1 Acidobacteriota bacterium
TGGCGAGCACGGCCGACGGGCTGACGAGAAAGATGACGTAGTCGTCGGCTTGCTCCACGGCGCGCTGGTACAGACTTGCCGGGGTACTACGCAGCAGGCTCAGGTCCATGGACTCCGCATCCGGGCCTCGCGGGTGACACGCTGACGGGGCGCGCCGGCCGAATCGGCCAGCGCAGAGCAACTGCCTGAGAGTACGACACAATTGTCCGGTCCACCGAACGGCCGCGGGCCCCGTCGACGCCGGCCGCCACGTCACGCCCGGAGTACTATCGCGAGCAGCCTCTGCGCGTACCGGTGGCTGTCGCCACCCCAGGGCACCCACACGCCGTCGACCGGACGCTCAATGACCGACCACGACCACCGCGCGGGCACCGACCGCACCCAGCGGTTCCTGGCGGGCGACAGCCAGTCAGCCGTGCTGATCCGACACACCGACTGGCAGCGGACATCGGTCGGACCGATCGAGACCTGGCCAGCCAGCCTGAAGGCCATCGTCGGCATGCTGCTCCACTCGCACCATCCGATGTTCCTGTGGTGGGGACCGGACCTGGTGCAGTTCTACAACGACGCGTACATCCCGAGCTTCGGCGTCGGCAAGCACCCGCGGGCGATGGGACAGCGCGGCGCCGACTGCTGGCAGGAGATCTGGCCGATCATCTCGCCGCAGATTGACGACGTGATGCAGCGCGCCATCGCGACCTGGCACGAGGACCACCTCGTGCCGATCCTGCGCAACGACCAACTCGAGGAAGTCTACTGGACCTACGGATACTCGCCGGTCTTCGACGACGACGGATCCGTGGGCGGGACGCTGGTGGTCTGCACCGAAACCACCGCGCGCGTGGTCGGCGAACGGCGGCTGCGGGCGCTGCGAGCGCTGTCGGATCGGACGGCGCTGGCGACCGACGCGCCGGCGGTGCTCTCGGCGGCCATCGACACATTCGCGCAGATGGCCAGCGACGTGCCGTTTGCCTGCCTGTACGGCGACGAGTCGGCACCGCGACTGCTGGCCACGGCCGGACTCGATCAGGAGGCCCTGGTCGCGCAGGTCGACGCGCAATTCCGCGACCGGCTGGTGGCGCTGGCCGAGACTGGGACGGCCCAATCACTCGACCGCCCGCTGCCGATCTCAGGTGGCGCGTGGCCAGAGCCGATCACCCATGCGGTGGTGATGCCGCTGCAACCGGGGCGGTCACATGCGCCGGTCGGGTACCTGCTGTTCGGCCTCAGCCCGCGGCTGCCCTTCGACAAGGCCTACGCGGCCTTCGTCCGTGAGATCGCCGATCAGGTGGCGTCCGTGCATTCGCGGGTGATCGCGCGACAACTGAGCGACCTGCTGGAGCACGGGCGCAACACCCTGCTGCGGCAAGCGCCGGTCGCCGCTGCGGTGTTGACCGGACCGACGCATGTCTTCCAGTTGGTCAACCCCCTGTACCAGGAACTGGTCGGACGCCGCGACTTGATCGGCAAGTCGTACGTGGAAGCGTTTCCCGAGCTGGCCTCGACGCCGCTGCCGGGCATGCTGGACCGGGTGTACGGCACCGGCGAGCCGTTCGTCACCCGGGAGATGCTGGTGCCGCTCGATCGGGATGGCATCGGCGTGCTCGAGCAGTGCTACTTCCGGTTCACGCTGGAGCCCATGCGCGACGCGCGCGGCCGCGTCTACGGCATGATGGCGATCGCGGTCGACATCACCGAACAGGTCAGCGCTCGTCAGGCGTTGGAGCAGGCAAACACCGCGCGCGAAGCGCTGCTCGAGGAACTGCAACGCGCGAGTCAGGCCAAGGACGAGTTCCTGGCGATGCTCGGCCACGAGTTGCGCAATCCGCTGTCTCCAATCCTCACCGCGCTCGAGCTGATGCGACTGCGTGGCGTGCACGGAGCCGACCGCGAGCGGGTGATCATCGACCGGCAGGTGCGGCACATGATGCGTCTGGTCGACGATCTGCTCGACGTCTCGCGGATCACCCGCGGCAGCATCGAACTCAACCGCGCGCCGGTGCGACTCGCCGACGTCGTCTCCGACGCGATCGACACCGCCAACCCGTTGATCGAAGCACTGCGGCACCGGCTGCGCGTCGACGTGCCCGCGGCGCTGATCGTCAACGGCGATCGGGTCCGCCTCGCCCAGGTGATGGCCAACCTGCTGACCAACGCCGCCAAGTACACCGACCCGGGCGGTGAGATCGTCGTCACCGCCGAGGCGCACGGCGCTGAGGCCTGCGTGGCGGTGCGCGACAACGGCATCGGCATTCCGGCCGAGGCCCTGACACACATCTTCGAGCTGTTCGTACAGGCTCGGCAGACCAGCGCGCGGTCGAAGGGTGGGCTCGGGCTCGGGCTGGCGATCGTCAAGAATCTGGTCGAGATGCACGGCGGGCAGATCCGCGTCACCAGCGACGGACTCCACCGCGGCACGGTGTGCTCGGTGCGCCTGCCGCTGGCCTCCCCGAACGAGCAGGAGGAGACCGTGCGCCCCGTGGCGGCGGCGCAATCGGTCAGTCGGGGGCGGCACGTCCTGCTGGTGGACGACAATGCCGATGCCGCGCAGACCATGGCCGAAGCATTGCGGGCGCTCGGGCATCGCGTGACCGTGGCGGCCGACGCGCCGCAGGCGCTGGCGATCGCCGCGACCGTGGTGCCAGACGTCGCGTTGCTCGACCTCGGACTGCCGGTGGTCGATGGCTACGAATTGGCCCGCCGGCTGCGCGCCGAACCGGGCTGGCCGGACGTCCGGCTGATCGCGCTGCCCGGCTACGGCACGGCCACCGACCGCGACCGCACGCGCGCCGCCGGCTTTCACGAGCACCTGGTCAAGCCAGCCGATCTGACCGCCCTCGATGCGGCCCTCCGCGCCGGCGACCCGACATGACCAGTACAGATGCCGCGTGACGATCGCCTCGATGTCTGCACGGCGTCCGCTTGGTTTACCATCGGGGTTTGGGCCGGCGGGCGTCCGCCGCGCCTGTTCGTGCCCCTGCCGAGAACCGCCCAGATGACTTCCCGTGACGTCTCCGTCCCGCTCGCCACCAACCCTCACCTGCTGCGCTGGGTCGAGAAGATGCGACAGCTCACCGCGCCGGCCACGGTCCATTGGGTCGACGGATCGGAGAGCGAGTACGAGGCGCTCTGCGGCCGCATGCTCGAGACCGGCACGCTGACCAAGCTGAACGACGACCTCTGGCCGGGGTGCTACTACGCCAGGTCGGACGTCTCCGATGTGGCGCGCGTCGAGCAGCGCACCTTCGTCTGCTCGCTGTCGAAGGACAGCGCCGGGCCGACCAACAACTGGGTCAACCCGTTCGAGATGCGGCGCTCGCTGCGCGGCCTGTTCCGGGGCGCGATGGCGGGCCGCACGATGTACGTGATGGCGTACAGCATGGGCGAGGTCGGCTCGCCGATGTCGCAGATCGGCGTCCAGCTGACCGATTCGCCCTACGTGGTGGCGAGCACGCGGATCATGGCCCGGATCGGGCTGCCGGCGCTGCGCGAGATCGACCGCGACGTCAAGCGCGTGGTCCCGTGCATGCACAGTCTCGGCGCGCCGCTGGCGCCGGGACAGGCCGACGTGCCCTGGCCCTGCAATCCCGACAAGTACATCGTCCATTTCCCGGAGACACGCGAGATCTGGTCGTACGGATCGGGCTACGGCGGCAACGCCCTGCTTGGCAAGAAGTGCTTCGGCCTGCGCATCGCCTCGGCGATGGCCCGCGACGAGGGCTGGATGGCCGAGCACATGCTGATCCTCGGCGTCGAGGATCCGCACGGCGAGAAGACGTATGTCGCGGCCGCCTTCCCAAGCGCCTGCGGCAAGACCAATCTGGCGATGCTGGTCCCGCCGGCGGCGATGGCCGGCTGGAAAGTGACAACGGTCGGCGACGACATCGCGTGGCTGAAGCCCGATGGCGGGGGCCGACTGCGCGCCATCAACCCGGAGGCCGGGATGTTCGGCGTCGCCCCCGGCACCTCCCTCGAGACCAATCCGAATGCGATGGCGACGATCGCGCGCAACACGATCTTCACCAACGTCGCGCTGACCGGCGAGGGCGGGGTCTGGTGGGAGGGCATGACCGAGACGCCGCCGGCCGAGTGTCTCGACTGGCGCGGTCACCGGTGGACGCCGGAGATGGCCCAGCAGACCGGCGCTACCGCGGCCCATCCCAATGCGCGGTTCACGGCGCCCATCCGCCAATGCCCGATCATCGATTCGGGCTTCGAGGATCCGCTGGGGGTGCCGATCAGCGCGATCGTCTTCGGCGGCCGGCGCGCGACGACGATGCCGCTGGTCTACCAGGCCTTCAACTGGACCTCGGGCGTGTACATGGGCGCCACCATGGGGTCGGAGACGACCGCCGCAGCGGCTGGCGCGGTCGGCCACGTGCGCCGCGATCCGATGGCGATGCTGCCATTCTGCGGCTACCACATGGGCGATTACTTCCGCCACTGGATCACCATGCAGCGGTCGCTCAGCGAGACGCCGAAGATCTTCAACGTCAACTGGTTCCGCAAGGATGCCGACGGTCGGTACCTGTGGCCCGGCTTCAGCGACAACATGCGCGTGCTCAAGTGGATCGTCGATCGTGTGCGCGGTCGCGTCCCGACCCGCGAGTCGGCGCTCGGCTGGATGCCGCGGTACGACGACATCGACTGGCGCGGCCTGCCGTTCACGCCGGAGCAGTTCGAGCAGCTGCAAGCCGTCGACGCCGTCCAGTGGCGGCGCGAGGTGATCGAGCACGAGGAGTTGTTCCTGCAGCTGCACTCGCACCTCCCGAAGGAAATGGTCTACGAGCGCGAACTGCTGATCTGCCGCCTGTGACGCGAACGGTTCGCGCCCTTGCCACGGTCGACGCCGTCGCCTACGGTAGGATAGTTACGTCAGTCG
>JACDAO010000238.1 GCA_013695405.1 Acidobacteriota bacterium
CGGTCATCTTCACCGCCGCGTGTCCGTCGTCCATCGTGCCGACGTAGCGGGCGATGAGGTCGAGCAGTTGCTGCTTGTGCGCGGGGCTCAGGGAAGCCGCGGGCAGCCCGACGTAGGGCACAACCGCGTTGTCCTTCCACGCCTCGCCGACGTTGTCGTTGGCGGTCTTGGTCGAACGGATCACCGCGCGGGCGCGTTGCGCGTCACCGAGCGCGTTGATCAGGGCCAGCCCCTGGCCCTGTTCGTCCTGCAGGATGGCGGTGCCCTGGTACTTGCCCGAGGTTGCGATCACCGGCTCGGAGCCGAAGAAGGTCGGCGACATCACGACCTGGTCGCCGAGCACGAAGTAGTTGATGATCAGGTGATGCCCGTCCACCTGCCAGCCCCAGGGTTCGGTCGCTGACGGCGTGCCCATCACGGTGACCCAGTAGAGCCCCTCGCCATACTGCTCGAAGTCATTGCCGTTCAACTCGCCGAGGGTGTGATTGAGCCGCATGATGTCGCGGCTCAGGGTCAGGCCGCGCGCACTGATCGAGGCGCGCATCAGCGCAAGGGCGGCTTCGCGCTGCGGCGCCGACATCTCGGCGAACGCGATGCCCTTGCGGACGTAGAAATGCTGGTTCATCCAGCTGCGCCACTCGGGGTCGTCGATCGGAAACGAGGTGCGGCGACGCTGCTGCTCCTGCAGTGAGGCCAGAAACGCAGCCGCGGCGAGCTGGACCGGCGCCGTCGACACACCGGTGGAACGGATGCCGAAGAGACGCGGCTGGACGGTGCCGTCGGTGGTGACGCCCTTGAAAGGCTCGGCCAGGCCACGCGTGTCCGCGTCGGTCGACATCTTCGCGAAGCGTGCCTGACGATCGGCTGGCGTCGGCGGCGGGCCCTGCGCCGCGCGACTGCCCGGAGCCACCGTGTTGAGCACGATGCCTGCACCGACGACGGCCAACACCGTCAGCACTGACGGCAGGAACGGACGACTGCGCCATCCTCGCATGGGCCACCTCGGCATTGGGGCATAGTAATGCTTAATGTCTGATGTCTGATGCCTGAGCCTGATGAGACTCCTCCAGGCGTAGCCGGCCGGACTTGGCCCATCCAACGTAGCGGCCGAACTTGGCTCCATCCAACGTAGCGGCCGGACTTGGCTCCATCAAACGTAGGGGCCGGACTTGTCCGGCCGGAGCGAGAACACGCAAGCGACAAGCATGCATTGCGCACATCTGACGCTGTTGACGCTCCTCGGGCTCGCGACGACCGGCCAGGCTCAGGCGCCCGCGCTGCCCGCCAAGGACGCGTTCCATCTCTTCCTGCTGGTCGGCCAGTCGAACATGGCTGGGCGCGGCAAGGTCGACGCTGCGGACACCGCGGCCCGGCCCAGCATTCTGATGCTCGACCAGGCACGCAGCTGGGTGCCCGCCGTCGACCCCATGCATTTCGACAAGCCCGTTGCCGGCGTGGGTCTGGGTCGCAGTTTTGCGGCACGCGTGCTCGACGTCGAGCCCGCCGTCACCGTCGGACTGATTCCTGCCGCCGTGGGTGGATCCCCGATTGACGCGTGGCAGCCTGGCGTTTTCTACGAGCCCACGAAAAGTCACCCTTGGGACGATGCGATCGCGCGGGCACAGGTCGCGATGCAGGCGGGCACGCTGAAGGCCATCCTGTGGCACCAGGGTGAGTCGGACTCCACGGCTGAACTCGCGCCGGCCTACGAAGCGAAGCTGCACGATTTGATCGCGCGTTTCAGGACGACGCTCGCGACCCCCGACGTGCCGTTCATCGTCGGGCAGCTCGGTCGCTTTCCGGACGCGTCCTGGGACGACGCGCGGCGAATGGTCGACGCGGCTCATCGGGCGCTGCCAGGCAAGGTGCCGCGCACGGCGTTCGTAACCAGCGAGGGCCTGGTGCATGGCGGCGACAAGGTGCACTTCGACACGCCGTCGTTGCGCGAGTTGGGCCGGCGCTATGCCGACGCGTACGCGTCGCTCACAGTTGCTCGCTGACGCGCGGCGCGGCGATCGGTGCGAGATGCGTGCCTGAATCGCGTAGCGCGTCGTTTCCCAGCTGGCCAGCTTGGCACGACGCAGCCGTGACGCGGCCTCACGGAAGCGAAGGTGGTCGGCCGCGAGGAAGATGACGTCGCGATCCAGCGGTACCTTGTTCCGCTTCAACCGCATCGTCATCAGGCCGGCCGCGACGCTGGGCTTGTCGTCCTGGGAGCCGCCGGCGTAGATGTAGCCGCCCTCGCGCGTCGCCGAGAACGGCGGGTGCTTCCACTTCGCCGCATCCACCGTGACGACTGGCCAGCCGACACGCCTGACAACGCCACGACGTCGCTACCTCGCGTCGCGCTTGCCCTGCGCCCGCTGCGTCCGCGCGCCGACGTGGCCCTGCGCTCGCGTGACATGGCTGGCGGCCAGCTTCTGCTGCACGCGAGCGCCTTTGGCCCCGCGGCTCCGCTCCGCCGCCGAGACGGATTCGGCTTCCCTCCCTCCGGGCCCCGCAGCATCGTCGACCGCAGCCGCCGGCGCGCCAGCCTTGCGAGCCACGCGCTTCCGTACCTTTGACACGACAGCCCTGGCCTGGGTCCGGGTCATGGGCTTGGCCGCCGCGCGGGCGGCCTTCTTTTCGACCTTGTCGAGCTGGGTGGTCAGGCGCGCCAGCACGAGCGAGAACACGGCGGCTTTCGTGGCCATGGTCTCGGCGTCCGT
Source organism: Acidobacteriota bacterium (assembly GCA_013695405.1). Classification (GTDB taxonomy): domain Bacteria; phylum Acidobacteriota; class Vicinamibacteria; order Vicinamibacterales; family Vicinamibacteraceae; genus Luteitalea. Next base: position 2,709 of record JACDAO010000238.1, read on the forward strand.
ACGCGGGCGGGTGCCCTTCGGCTGAGCCTTGCCTCGCCCAACCCGACCGCGGGCTCGAGCGAGCCCTTCGTACTTGTCCTTCAGCTGTCGGGCCCGGCCCACCTTGGCGCGCAACCGGGCCGCCGTCAGATCCTTGATGGCCGCGGCCGAGGCGCTCGCGACAAGCGTTCGTTCGCCGGCATTCAGCAATCGCTGTACCGAGGGCGACGAGAGTCTCATGCGAGCTCCTTGAGTGATTGGTAAGTCATGACCTCCATTGTGTGCCATGCGTGGCACGAGATGCACGCCGGAACGGTGTCCGGCTCATCACTGCCAGGCGTTGAGTCCCGTGTCGCTGCCGGTGTGGCTGCGCGCGTCGTGCTGACTTCGTGTGCCGTGCTGTGGCTCCATCGGCGTGGTGTGTCCGTCGGCAATCGCCGCCCGGCGGCAATCGTCATCGACGGCCGCGGTACCCGGGGCCACGCAGCGCACAGCCCGGACGCGCGGACGTGATCGCCCCGTTGGTCACCACCGGCGTGCCGTTCACGAGAGCCTCGGGTCCAATCCGGTGCAGATCGTCGTCGAGCGGGCGAGGTACAACAACGCGGGCGGCGTCACGTGGGCGGCCGGGTCCAACAACCTCGGCACGCGGCTGCGGTAGCCGCTAGATGGCGTTTGCAATCGACGGCGGGTGGGTGACATCCTGTGCCGCCGCCGCTGAAGCCGTGACTTGGGGCGGCCGACCTTCACCTACTTTCAATCAGTCCCCTGATCTCCACCGGGAGCAAGCACATGGCCACGGCCCTCATCACCGGCACCAGTACTGGAATTGGCCTGGCAACCGCGCTCGCGTTCGGTCGCGCCGGCCATCAGGTCGCCGCGACCATGCGCAACCCGAGTGCTGCACCCGCACTCGCCGAGGCCGCTGCCCGCGAGAAGCTCCCGATCGTCGTGATCCCGATGGACGTCGATGCGGATGCATCTGTCCTCGACGGGATGGCCCGGATTACCCGTGACCTTGGTCCGATCGATGTCCTCGTCAACAACGCCGGCATCGAGCGTATGGGATCGGTCGAAGCGTTGCCGCTCGCCGAGTTTCGCGCCGTCATGGAGACCAACTACTTCGGCGTGATCCGGTGTACACAGGCTGTGCTTCCGGGAATGCGAGAGCGCCGGCGAGGCTGCATCATCAACGTCTCCTCGGTGGCCGGCCATGTGGCTGTGGCCCCTATGGCCGCGTACACGGCATCCAAGTTCGCGCTGGAGTCCCTCAGCGAATGCCTCGCCCAGGAGACGAAGGCGTTCAACGTCCGGGTGGCGATTGTCGAACCCGGCATCATCGACACGCAGATGGCACGGCACATCGGGGTGGTGTTGGCGCCTTCTCCCTATCCCCAGCAGCGCCGAGTGGCCGCCTTGTTCGCAACCGCACTCAAGGCGCCGGTGCCGCCATCGCTGGTCGCGGACAAGATCCTCGAAGTCGCCACAGCAGACACCGACCAGCTCCGGCATCCGGTCGGTCCAGACGCCGAGCCATTCCTGGGGTGGCGCCGATCGATGAGCGACGAGGCCTGGGTGGCGCTGGGCGCTCTCGATGATGACGCCTGGTACGCCCGTATCCAAGCCGACTTCGGGATGGACGTGCGCCCTCAGGCACAGGAGTAGGATCGTCAGTTAACGCGACGCGGCAAGGTCGCGAACGATCTCGAAGTGTACGCGGACGAACTTCTCGAACGCGTCCTCGAGGATGCGTTCCTGATCGCTGTGCGCGCCGAAGCCCTTCGCGGCATCTTCGCGGTCGATCATCGGGCCGATGCCGTAGCACTGCACGCCACGCGCCCGCACCTGCGCCATGTCGGTCGCGCCGGCCAGCATGGTCGGCAACGTCGCGACGCCGTAGACGCGACGGTTGGCCGCCTCGATCACCTTGAACGCCTCGGTATCGAGCCGCGATGGCGGCGCCGCCGGACGGCCGTTGCCAGTCGCGCCTGGCAGGATCTCGATCGCCGCGTCGTCGATCAACGCCTGCAAGCGATCGAGGAAGGCAGGCATGTCCTCGTCGGGCAGGGCGCGGATGTCGAGGGTGGCCTCGGCCTCCGATGGGATCACGTTGCGCAGGTACCCGGCCTTGGTGATGTTGGGCGAGATTGAGGTGCGCAGCAGCGAGTGGAACAGCGGTGCGTGCGCCGCGAAGTAGTCCTGGACCGCCTCGACGTCGCGGCCCTCCACGATGGCGCGATAACGCGCCGCCTCGTCTGGCGGCGAGATGCGGGCCAGGCCTTCGAAGTAGGCGCGCGTGGTGTCGTTCAGGCGCATCGGTGTCCGCCACGCCGCGATTTTCACGATCGCCTGTGACAGGTGGACGATCGGGTTGCTCTGGAGCGGGACGGAGCCGTGCCCGGCGATGCCGCGCGCGACCAGCCTGATGGTGTGGGGAATTTTCTCGGTCGCCGTGACTCCGGCGAAGCGGACCTGACCGCCCTCGCGGACGACGCCGCCGCCTTCGGCAATGCAGTACTCGGCATCGATCTCCGCCCAGTGCTCGGCGACCATGTAGTTGATGCCGAAGGGCCCGTTGCCCTCTTCGCTGGCCTCGGCCAGGAAGATCACGTCGCGGTCGAGTGGCACGTTCATCCGCTTGAGTCGCAGCATGGTCATCAAGCCGGCCGCGACGCTGGGCTTGTCGTCGAGCGTGCCGCGGCCGTAGACGTGGCCGCCGTCGCGGGTCGCCGAGAACGGCGGGTGCGTCCACTTCGCGGCGTCCACCGTGACCACGTCGGTGTGTCCCATGAACAGCAGCGGTTTCCTGCTGCCGTTGCCGCGCAGGCGGGCGACGAGGTTCGGGCGCTTCGGGTCGCGCGCGAGAATCTTCACGTCGATGCCGGCCTGCTCCAGGACGCCCTTCAGGTAGTCGACGACGAGGACCTCGTTGCCGGGCGGGTTCTGCGTGTCGAGGCGCAGGATGGCGAGGAAGTGCTGCAGCGCCTCGGCCTCGAGAGCGGCGGGCTGAGCTGACGCCGGCTGCGTCGCCGCCGAGGCGGTCAGGGTCAACACGAATGCTCCCACGAGGACGGCGTGTCTGATCACGGTGTCTCCTCGAGGCGGGCGGTGACCGCGGGCGCTCCGAGGATGGTACCGTGAGCGCCCGCCCCCCGCACCGGAGTGGTCGTTCAGGTCACCGTTGGACGAACTCGGGCACGGGGCGGCCGCTCGGTACGTGAGTAGGAATCAGCTGCCGCAGCCGCCTCGGCACCATGGTTCCTCAGCCCTGCTCGACGAGCATCGTGATGGGCTCCACGACCCCGTGAGCCTGCTTCGCGGCCGCAATCTCGGGCGAGCCGAGCGCGGCCTGCATGGCCGCCAGGTCGTGAACGTCGACACTGACGGCGACCGTGTCGCCGCCGTCGGCACTGAGATAGTCGACCACGTTCGTTCCCCACGAAGCGAACGCCGTGACCCGCTCCGAATGCTTGCTGGCCCACAGGGCGGGATCGAGGACAGCGTGCGTGAAGACGACTCTCGGCATGACGGCTCCTTCGAGGCTGGTGGTGAACCTGATGGCCGGCAGGTGCGCCGGCCGAACGGATGGGCTGGATTCTACAGGTAATCGTCAGCGACTGTCGCGGTATCCCGCTCCACGCAGAGGACGGCCAGGACGTTCGGCCGTGATCGCCCCATTGGCCACCACGGACTTGCCGTTCACCAGCACGTGTCGCATGCCGATAGAGTATCGGTTCGGCTGCTCGAAGGTCGCCACGTCGGCCACCGTGGCCGGGTCGAACACGACCAGGTCGGCCATCATGCCCGGACGCACCAAGCCGCGGTCGGTGATGCCGACGCGAATCGCGGCTTGCGAGGTCATCTTGCGGACGGCCTCTTCCAGCGTGAGCACGCCGTCCTCCCGCACGTACTTGCCCAGCACGCGCGTGAAGGTGCCCCACGCCCGTGGATGCGACTTGGACGCCGACAGCGGCCCGTCCTCGGCGCGCGCGCCGGAATCGGTATCGAACGACACCCACGGGGTGCGCATCGCCTCGACCACGTCGCTCTCGCGCATGATCGAGATGATGACCGACGACTCCGCCTTGTCGGCGATGACCAGGTCGATGACGGCATCGCGCGGGTCCTTCCCCATCGCCTTGCCGATCGCCTCGAAGGTCATCCCCTCGTACTTCCGCAACGCGGGATCCAGCACCGAGCTGAGCATGACGCCGGCAGCGCCGCCCGAGCCGTACCACTGGTTCTCGAAGGGCGCGTTCGGGTCGTCCATGTCTCGCTTCGCGCGCGCACGTGTGTCGGGCTCCTGTAGACGCTTCAGCATGGCGTCGGTGCCACCCTCGCGTACCCATACGGGCAGGCAGGCATCGAGCCCGTTCGACGCGCGGTCGTAGGGATAGATGTTGGCCGACACGCGCAGGCCCCTCGCGCGCGCGGCCTCAATGCGGCGCAACACCTCGGTCATCTTTCCCCAGTTGGCCTTGTACGCGGTCTTCAGGTGCCAGATCTCGGTCGGGATGTCGGCGCGTTCGGCGATCGTCAGCACCTCATCCACCGACTCGAACACCCTGTTGCCTTCCGAGCGCTGGTGCGTGATGTAGATGCCGCCGTGCTCGGCCGCCACCTTGGCCAACTCCACGAGTTCGTCGGTAGTCGAGAACCGGTTGGGGACGTACTGCAGCGAGGAACTCAGCCCCAGCGCGCCGTGCACCATGGCTTCGGCCACGAGCACCTTCATCTTCGCGACCTCGTCGGCGGTGGCGACGCGGTCTTCCTTGCCCATCACGTAGTCGCGCAGCCCGCCTGAGCCCACGAACGTGCCCACGTTCACCGTCGACGAGGACTTCGCCAACCGGGCGAAGTACTCGTCGAGCGTTCGCCAGTCCTGCGCGATCTTGAAGAAGTCGTAACTGGCCTTGCGATCAGCCATCATCCGGTCATCGACGGGCGCAATCGAGACGCCCTCGCCGGTGATCTCGGTGGTGATGCCCTGTGTGATCTTGCTGGCGGCGCGCGAGTCCACGAGCACGTTGAACTCGGACTGACCGAGCAGGTCGATGAAGCCTGGCGCCACCACCTGCCCCGTGGCATCGATGCGCGTGGAGGCCCGGGCGCCCGACAGGTTGCCGATGGCGATGATGCGGTCGGCGGTGATGCCGACGTCGGCGCGGAACCAGGGCGCACCGGTGCCGTCCACGACGCGTCCGTTGGCGATCACCACATCGAATGTCCGAGCCTGAGCGGCAGCCGCACCGGGTTGGGCAGGCTGCGTGGGCGACTGCGTCGCGCCGCCACACGCAGCAGACAGAACCAGCCCTCCAAGCACAGCGGCCAGCGTGCAGGACGCGCAGGTGATCATGCGGCCGATTGTAGGCCGGGGGAGGCGTTGAGCGCGTGGACACCCAGCTCCTGGCCCCACCCGCGAGCCCATCAGGACATGCGACATCCGACGTCCGGCATCAAGCCTCAAGCATCAATACGGCGTTTGTCCGCCGGTGACGCCATAGACTTCACCTGTCACGAAGCGCGCCTCATTGGAGGCGAGGAACACGAACACCGGCGCAATCTCGACCGGCTGGGCGGCGCGTTCGTACGCGGTCTGCTCGCCGAAGGTCTTGACCTTCTCTTCCGGCATCGTCGACGGGATCAGCGGCGTCCAGACCGGACCCGGCGCCACCGCGTTGACGCGCACGCTCTGCTTCATCGCGACCTGCGACAGGCCCTTGGTGAAGTTGACGATGGCGGCCTTGGTCGGCGAGTACGACAGCAGGTTGGGGCTGGGATCGTAGGCCTGGATCGAGGCCGTGTTAATGATGGCGCTGCCCTCCGGCAGACGCGGCAGCGCGGCGCGGCAGAGCCAGAACATGGCGTAGACGTTGGTCTTGAACGAGCGATCGAACTCCTCGGTGGTGAACTCGTCGAGGCGGTCGTGCGTGACCTGGTGGGCCGCGTTGTTGACCAGGATGTCGAGGCCGCCGAGGTCGTCGAACGCCCTGGCAATCAGCGCCTCGCAGTGCGCTTCGTCGCGAATGTCGCCGGCCGCCGCGATCGCAGTACGCCCTGCCTGACGCACCCAGCGGCATGTCTCCTGAGCGTCCACCTCTTCTTCCGGCAAGTAGCTGATCATGACGTCAGCGCCTTCGCGTGCGAAGGCAATTGCCACGGCGCGGCCGATGCCGCTGTCGCCGCCGGTGATCAGCGCCTTGCGTCCGGTCAACCGGCCGAGCCCCTTGTACGAGCTCTCGCCGTGATCGGCCAGGGGCGCCATGTCGGATTCCAGGCCCGGTGGATCGACCTTGGGCTGCGGGTACTCGGGCGAGGGCCCCAGGCCCTTCGGATCGGTGGGCTGCGGATGCTGTGGCGACGAGGGCGTGGACATGCCCGCAGCCATGCAAGAAGGGGGACAGGTGCGCGGGCCGGGGAGGTGCTCTAGGATGGCCGCATGAGCCAGCACGCCGCGCTTGCCGCCGTGACCCTCGCCCTCAGGGCACTGCTCGACGGCGCGTTCCGTACCGCCGCCTCGACGGATCGCGCGCTGGCCGACGTGATCCTGACGACGTTGCCGGTCGACCGTGCCCGCTCGGTGCATCACCGGCCGCAGGTCAACCTGACGATGGTGACGGCGCTCGACCATGCGGGCGCGCGCAACGCGCCGCGGCTGGGCCTGCGAGGACCCGAGGCGTCGAGCGAGCCGGCCCAACAGGTGAGCCTGTTGTATATGGTGACGGCTTACGGTCCCGAGGAAGACGACGTGATGGCGCAGCGAGCGATGGGCGTCGCCATGCACGCGCTGCACGCCAACCCGGTGCTCGACCGCATCGACCTCGATGTGCTGTTCCCGCACACCGGCCAGACTGCGCCGCTCGAGCAGGTGCGGGTGACGCAGGCGTCACTGACGCGCGAGCAAATCGTCGCGTGGTGGCTGGCGTTCCACACGCCGTATCGGCTGACCAGCGCGTATCAGGTCGGCCCGGTGCCGCTCGGCTAGCGAACGCTGTCCGGCCCCCACGCGGGGACCTCCGTGCGTCGGACAAGTCCGACGCCTACGAGGCTGTGCGGCGTCACGACTGCAACGCGACGTCGGCGGCTCGGGTGCCGCGAGTCTGCTGTGCGCTGGCCAGCCGCTCGAGCAACGGCTCGGTCTGTTCAAACGAGAGGCACGCGTCGGTGATGCTCTGGCCGTACACGGCCGGACGGCCCGGCACGTAGGTCTGCCGGCCCTCGACCAGGTGACTCTCGATCATCGCGCCGAAGATTGGCCACGAGCCGCCCGCCACCTGATCGGCGACCGATGCCGCCACCTCGAGTTGGCGCCGGTGGTCCTTCTGGCTGTTGCCGTGCGAGCAGTCGATCATCACGCGTCCCGGCAATCCGCTGGCCTCGAGCCGCGTACAGACGTCGCTGACGCACTCGGCGGCGTAGTTGGGCCCGGTCCGCGAGCCGCCGCGCAGGATCACGTGACACGAGTCGTTGCCGGTGGTCGCGAAAATTGCCGCGACGCCCTGCTTGGTGACCGACGGAAACAGGTGCGGTGAGCGCGCCGACAACACCGCGTCGACCGCGATCTGGGTGGTGCCGTCCGTGCCGTTCTTGAACCCGACCGGCATCGACAGCCCGGACGCCAGTTCGCGGTGCACCTGGCTCTCCGTGGTGCGCGCGCCAATCGCCACCCACGAGGTGAGGTCGGCGATGTGCTGGGGCAACTGCGTGTCGAGGAACTCGCACGCGGTCGGCAGCCCGAGGTCGTTGACGTCGAGCAGCAGCTGCCGGGCCAGCCGCAGCCCCTTGTTGATGTGGTAGCTCTCGTCGAGGTCCGGGTCGTTGACCAGGCCCTTCCAGCCGACCGAGGTGCGCGGCTTCTCGAAGTAGCTGCGCATCACCACGATCAACTGCCCCTTGTATCGCTCGGCCAGCGGCGCCAGCCGCGTCGCGTACTCGACCGCGGCCGAGGGGTCGTGAATCGAGCACGGCCCGACCACCAGTACCAACCGCGGATCCCGACCTGCCACCACGTCGGCAATCGCCTGTCGAGTGTTGGCGACGACGTTGGAGGCCTGCTCGGACACCGGCAGCTCCTCGAGCAGGATGGCGGGTGGCAGCAGGGGGCGGACCAGGGTGATGCGGAGGTCGTCTGTCCGGCGCAACATGGCAGCGGTCAGAGTACTGCAGCGCCGACCCGAACGCCGAGATGCCGCCGTGCCATACCGGGCCGCCGCGCCGGCCCGACCACGCCTGGCGACCGCTTCCGTCGCCGCCGCTTGGCACCGTCACACGCCACGGTTAGTCTCAGCTGGGTGCGGACATGCCGTCCGCCTACCGGAGGAGCTCCGCATGCCGTTCGTCACCGCGACCGCCGCGCCGTCGACCGAGATCTACTACGAGGACCAGGGACAGGGTCAGCCGGTTGTGCTCATCCACGGCTGGCCGCTCAGCAGGCGGATGTGGGAAGGTCAGATTACCGCGCTGGTGGCCGCTGGCTACCGGTGCATCGCCTATGACCGTCGGGGCTTCGGCCAGTCGGGACAGCCGATGGGCGGCTACGACTACGACACCTTTGCCTCCGACCTGAACGACGTGCTGGTGGCCCTGGGCCTGCGCGAAGCGGTGTTGGCCGGATTTTCGATGGGTGGCGGCGAGGTCGCACGCTACATCGGCAGCTACGGGACGGAGCGCATTGCCAAGGCCATTCTGATCTCCGCAGTGCCGCCATTCCTGTCGCAGACCGCCGACAATCCCGACGGTGTGCCCGCGAAGATCTTCGATGACATGGTGGCGGCGATCATCGAAGACCGGGTGGCGTTCTTCGAAGGGTTCTTCAAGGACTTCTTCAACTGGAAGCCGGGCTCGGGCACGCCGAGCGACGACGTGGTGGCCTACAGCAAGGCAATCGCGTGGATGGCCTCACCCCTGGGCACGCGTCACTGCGTCGTCGCCTTCGGCAAGACGGACTTTCGAGCCGATCTGGCGCAGATCTCGATCCCCACCCTGGTCGTGCATGGCGATCACGACAAGACCGTGCCGTTCGAGGTCTCGGGCAAGCGGGCCGCAGCGTTGATCGCCGGAAGTCGCCTCGAGGTGATCAAGGGCGCCCCGCATGGCCTGACTGCCACCCACGGCGATCAGCTCAATGCGCTGATGCTCGACTTCCTGCAGGGCTGACCCACCACTCGCTCGACGCCCGGTCACCTGGCGTGGCGACGGGCGTCGGGCCAGTGCGCGAGGAGGTCCGGCGTGACCTGGCGGATACGGCGCAGCCACCGCAAGGTGCGGTGCAGTCGGCGGTCGTCACGCGCGGTCCAGGCAAAGCCGTACTGGGCGCGGATGTCTGGCGGCAGTAAGCCGGACGTCACCAGCCGATTGATCGCACGCGCCGGCGCAACCAATCCAGCGAGGCGCGGCGACAGCACCTCGGCCGCCACGGCACGTGCGGTGTCGCTGACGACGATCTGTCCGCTGGTGTGCATGCGATCGAGGTAGTCCTGCAGCGCGCGCCAGGTCACCGGCACGTCATCGCCGGCGCCGAGCGCGTGGGCGACTGGCGCCGATTCGCGGCACCACGTGTCGCGGTCGTCGCGAGACAGCGGCGCGACCAGTGCGTCGTACACCAGCGGCAACGACTCGAGCAGCGTGGCGTGTACCCACAGCACGAGCGCGGGGTCCTCGGCCGAGTACCTGGTGCCGGCAGGAAATGGGCCGGCGGCGGCCGGCAGCGTGCCATGAACGCGCCGGTGGATCGCGATGATGCCATCCAGGGCGGACTGCGCCTGCGCGCCGGTCCCGAACGTCAGCCGTCGCATCGCGCCGACGGTGTGATGCAGGCGAATCGACGCGCTCAGCAGCCCGCCGCGGAAGCTGCTGTGATCGGACACTCCGGCCGCGACCAGCGGGTGCGCGAGCTGCAGCAGGATGGCGCGACTCCAGCCGGCGAGCACGATCCGCTCGGCATTGATTCGCTCGGCGACGGTCACGACCGCTCCCTGGGCGCGCCGAGCAGGAGACGATTCTTCGGGGTGATCGCCGCGGGGATGCGTTGCGTCCAGACACGGTAGCCGCGCTGCTCGAGGCGGGCGGCACGGCGGACGTCGATGGCAAGCGGGACGTCGAGCCAGCCGGTCAGCGGACCGGCGTCGCAGTTCGTCACGTCGTGGCAACAAGGCAGCACCGCGACGCGGGCGCGGACCGATGCGGCGCCATCGAGGATCAGGTCGGTCAGCGCGCCGCAAGCGTGGCTGGACACCACCACGTCGTCGGCGTCGAGCGGCACGTCGGCGACGGCCGCGGTGATCGGCGAGACCCGATCGCGCAGGCGTGGCCACTCGTCGCCCAGCACCTGATGCAGCCGCGCCGCGGACGGTGGTACGGCGGCGTCTGCCGCCACCGCCAGCGGTGTGGAGTCGTCGAGCAGCACCATCACATGCGCGAGCAGGCCGTGGCCGGCCGCGAGGTCGACCACCCGGCCGCCCCGAAACAGTCGGCGGGTGCGGCGTGCAACCTCCCAGGCTTCATAGAGTTCCTTGCGCGGCAGCACGCCGGCACGGCACACCGTCCGGGCGAGCCGATCGAACAGCGTCGCGCCGGAAAACCGCCCAAAGTCCTTTTCGGTGAGGCGTGACCTGGATCCGTGCGCGAACACGGGTCCAGTATGCGCCGCCAGATCGCGCGTCGACCGCGTCGCTACCCGCCGGAGGTCGGCAGCTTGCGCAACACCATGGCCAGCGCGGTCAGCCGCGCGGCATCGACCTTGGACGCCGCGGCAGCGTCGGCCTCGAGGTCGGTGGCCAGCGACCCGACGTTGCCACCACTCGGCGCGCTGAGTGCCGCACCCAGCGCCCGCGCCCGGTTCGGGCTGAGCACGCCACTGCGCGCGAGCTGATCGACATACGCACGCGCCACCAGCGGATCGGCCGGCCACGCGACGCGATCCTGCCGCTGCACGTTGAAGGTCGGCGCCTTGATCAGCGCCGCGGCCGCCAGCTCGTTCTGGGTCAACAGGTCGCTCGGCGTGAACCGGAAGACGTCCAGGCCACGCGACATCTCCGAGCCGTAGACGAACCCGTTGTACCAGTAAGCCGACCAGTAGCCGCCGGTGATGATCTGCGTGGCATCCAGCGGGCCGCGGTCGAAGAAGGCAACTTCCTTCGGATGGGCCGAGTCGGTGAAATCCATTACCGAGATGCCACCCTGATACCAGGCCTGCACCATCAGGTCGCGCCCCGGCACCGGCACCAGCGAGCCGTTGTGCGCCACGCAGTTCTCCTGCGCGGTCTGCGGCGCCGGCAACTTGTAGTAGCTGGCAAACTTCAGCTTCCGATCGACGATGTCGAAGATCGCGTTGGCGCCCCAGGTCGCCTGATCGGTGGCCTGGCAGCGCGGCCGCATGCCGCCGCCCCACTCGTCGGTGAACACCACCTTGGTGCCGTCGTTGTTGAAGGTCGCGGAGTGCCAGTACGCGAAGTTGGCGTCCGAGACGTCGTCGATGCGTTTGGGCGCGACCGGATTCGAGATGTCGAGCAGGATGCCGTTGCCCGAGCAGGCACCGGCCGCCAGGCCGACCGCCGGGAACACCGTCAGGTCGTGGCACTGGTTGGTGGCCGACGTCTTCTGGGTGCCTGGACCGTGGTCGCCGCCCTTCCAGAGACCGGCGATAGCGCCAGTCTTCTCGTCGGCGAAGATGCGCGGACGGCTGACGATGCGCGCGGTCTGCGGCGCGGCCAGCGGCACTTCAATCACGTCGATGCTGAACAGCGCGGTCTCTGGGTTGTCCTTGGGCTCGGCCGCCGAGCAGCCGGCGAGCTCGTCGCCCGAGCGCGTCGGGCTGGTGCCAGAGCCGTAGATGAACACGTGCGAGCTGTCGGCCGGATCGGTGACCAGGGTGTGGGTGTGCGAGCCGCGGCAGGTCTGCACCGCGGCGACCTGTCGAGGGGTGCGCACGTCGCTGATGTCGAAGATGCGGACGCCTCGGAAACGGTCCTTGCTGACCGGGTCCTCGACGCCGCCAGTGCCGCAGTCGAGGCGGCCACGAGTCTGCTCCACCGACATGAAGAGGAGCGTGCCGTGGACTGACACGTCGCCCTGTCCGCCGGGGCAGGCGACCGAGGTCACGAGCGTCGGCTGGCTGGGATTGGAGATGTCGTAGATGTTGAAGCCGTTGAAATTGCCGACGAACAGGTGCGTGCCGCTGAATGCCAGGTCGGAGTTCGCGAAGTTCAGCCCACCCCAGGGCGGCGTCGCCGGCGTGGCGCCGGGCTTGGCCTCCTCCTCCTCCTTCTTCTTCTCGCTGTCCTCGGTGACCTTGGGGTTCGGCTGACCGGCCGGCGCACTGGGGTCGAAGAAGCCAGCTGGCTTCGGCACGTTGGCCAGCAGTTCGAGATTGCGGGCGGCAACCCCGGCGTCCGCGAGGCCGGCCTTGAGCCCGACGCGCGGATCGGCTGACGCCGTGGTGGCCCGTGTACCCGCAGGCGCCGGCTCGAGCGCGGGCGGCGACGTCTGCGCGGACAGCGGAGCGCTGGCGAGCGTGCCGGCGACGACGAGAAAAGCCAGCGGACAGGCCACACCGCGAATCATGGATGGATCTCCTCGAGCAGGGCGCGCATGCGACTGATGTCCATGCGCTGGTCGGCCTCGACGTCCGCCGCAAAGCCGAAGATATCTGGTTCCTGACCCGCTCGCGGGGTCGCGAACAACGTCTCGACCATCGTCAGCGCGCCTTGGTGGTGCTGGATCATGCCCTCGAGAAAGCGCCGGTCCAAGTCCGGGCCGCGCGCCGCGGTCAGCGCCTGCATCTGGCCGGCGCTGAGCATGCCCGGCATCAGCGGCACCGAGTGGCCGGCATGCGCGTGCGCATCAGGCACGGCCTCGCCGCGTCGCGTCAGCCAGTCGCGCATCATCAGCATCTCGTCGCGCTGCGACACGTCGATCCGGCGCGCCAGGGTCCGGACGGCGTCGGTGCGACTGTGCGCCTCGACCAGTGCGGTCATCTCCAGCGCCTGCCCGTGATGGCCGAGCATGCCCTGCATGAAGGCGACGTCGGCCGGCGTGTGGCGCGCACCGGCCGTCTCGCCGGCCTCGGCTGCCGTCACGACGCGAGAGGGCTGACCCGGCGCCCCCGGCTGGACAATGCGCGGTTCCTGCCGGGCGAATGTGGGGCGTCCCGGACCTGCCGCGAGCAGGACCAACAGCACGACCAGCACAGAGGGCGAGAGGCGAGGCACTACTCCAAGAATACACAGCGGCATGGCTCGGATGCACGCGAAGAAGCAGTACGATGCAGGGCATGGCCAAGACGACATCACTGACAGATGCCAAGAAACGGGCCCGAGCGCTGGTCGCCCAGGTGAAGGATCGTGTCGCCAGACAGGAGGGCACGCCGGCTGACATGCCGGCCGATGACGAGGGCGACGGCGCACCGCGTCCCGCCAAGTCGCACGTCACCAGGGCCCAGGCGATGGGCAAGGCACCGCAGCGGTCACAGGGCGCGCCACGCGGCAAGTAGCCGGCCTCCTGGACCGGGCCTCGGCCACAATGGCTCCTCGTGACCACCGGATGGGCGGCGACGCGTGACGGGCGCACAGTATGGCGCCATCGAGGCGGGCGGCACCAAGTTCGCGTGCATGGTCGGCTCCGGTCCCGGCGACGTGCGCGCCCACGTGACGCTCCCGACGACGACTCCGGAGGCCACCCTGCGCCAGACGATCGCCTTCTTCCGTGAGGCCGAGCGCACCGCCGGCCCGCTGGCCGCGATCGGCGTCGCGTCGTTCGGGCCGATCGACCTGCAGCCCGACTCACCGACCTTCGGGTTCATCACGTCGACGCCGAAAGCCGGCTGGGCCAACACCGACATCGTCGGCGCGCTGCGTAGCGAATTCGGCGTGCCGGTGGGCTTCGACACCGACGTCAACGCCGCGGCACTCGGCGAATGGCAATGGGGCGCCGCCCGCGATCTCGATACATTCGTCTATCTGACCGTCGGAACCGGCATCGGCGGCGGCGGCCTGATCAACGGACGCCTGATGCACGGGCTGGTGCACCCAGAGATGGGCCACGTGCGGGTGCCGCACGACCTGACCCAGGACGCCTTTGCCGGGATCTGCCCGTTCCACGGCGACTGCCTGGAGGGCCTGGCCAGCGGGCCGGCGATGCAGGCGCGCTGGCTGCAACCGGCCGACCAGTTGCCGGCCGAGCATCCGGGCTGGATCCTCGAAGCGCGCTATCTTGCCCTGGCGCTGGTGAACGTCATCTGCACGCTGTCGCCGCAACGCATCGTCATCGGCGGTGGGGTGATGTCCAACGACTGGCTGTTGCCGTTGATCCGCCACCAGGTGCAGGACCTGATGAACAACTACGTGCGCGCGGCGGAGGTGCTGCACGGCCTCGACGCCTATATCGTGCCGCCGTGGCTCGGCGGCAAGGCCGGGGTCCTCGGCGCCATCGCCCTCGCACAGCGCACCGCCACGACCTCCAGCCCATCATGACGCCTGCCATGTCCGATCTCCCCGCGTTGCCTCCGCCGTCGAGCCTGCTCCTGCTCGTGAGGCTCCGTCTCGTTGTGTGCGTCGGCCTGGTGGCGATGGCGGCGAGTGGCGGCGTCGCGGGCGCTCAAGGCGACACGCCGCCGACCGCCGCACAGGGCGCCGCGCAGGGCGCCGCGCCGACGACCTCGCAGCGGGAGACACAGGGCGACCCGCCTCAGGGCGACGCGCTGGTCGTGACTGCCGAGGCGACGTTCCTGCGTGACACTCCGGGCACGCGCGGTCGAGTGCTCGGCCGCCTTGAACAGGGCGCAGCCGTCGACGTGCTCGACCGCAGCGCCGGCGATTGGTGGCGAGTGCGCGGCGGATCGCCGCCGCGTGAAGGCTACGTCCATCGACTGGTGCTCGGTCCGTCGTCGCGAACGCGGCCACGGCTGCCGCCACCGGTCGCGCTGCCTCGGCCGGACGACACCGCCCCGCCGGTCGTCGAGCCTGCGGTGGATGTTCCGGCCGATCGTGCCCCGCGCGGCACGACCGGGCCAGGCCTGTTGCTCTTCGCTGGCGCCGGGGTGTTCGTGCCGTTGGCGCGCGAGTCGTTCGACGCCGTCGGGATCACCGGCAACCCGGTTGCATTCAGCGGCGGGCTCGAAGTGACCCGCATCATCCGCGGCCTGTTCGCGCGGGCGTCGGTCGACTGGATCTCCGAGACCGGCGAGCGCGTGTTCATCGGCGATGCCGGTGAGCGGTTCGGCCTCGGCATCCCGCTCGACGTGACGATGACGCCGATCGACGTCACCGCGGGCTGGCGGTTCGAGTACCGCGATCGGCGTGGCCGGCCGGGGCGGCTGGTGCCATTCGTCGGCGGCGGCGCCGGCATCCTGCGCTACCGCGAGACCGACCCGTTTGCCGACGAGGCCGACGAGGTGGACGAACGGTTCGCGTCGTACCACCTGCTCGGCGGCGCGGACGTCGCGATCAGCCGCTGGGTCGGTGTGCGCTTCGAGTACCGGTTCCGAGCCGTGCCCGACGCGATTGGCAGCGGCGGCGTGTCCGCCGTGACCGGCGACTCGTCCCTGGGCGGGTCGACCGTCACGGTGGGGGTGGTGCTCGGGCGCTGATTGCGCGGCTCTGTCGAAGGCGGTACCTTGCACGATCACGGCCCGATGACGCGCGTGCGACCGGGAATCATCCTGCGTCGTCGCTGGTGTGCGCCTCGATGTGGCGCAACGGGCCCAAGGAGTCAGCATGTCCGTCGCCAAGGTCAGCGAGATCAGCGCCACGTCCCCCAAGAGCTTCGATGACGCGATTCAACAAGGGCTGGCGCGGGCCAGCAAGACCATCCGTCACATCCGCGGTGCCTGGATCAAGGAGCAGCACGTGCGCTGCGACGAAGGGCGGATCGTCGAGTACCAGGTGAACATGATGGTCACCTTCGTGCTCGACGACTAGCGTCAGCACTCGCTCGGCAGGCCTGCCGCCTGCCATTCGTTGAAGCCGCCGGCCAAGTCGTGAACCGGCGCGGCGCCGCGGGCCAGCAACAGGCTCGCGGCGATTGCCGACCGGGCGCCGCCCTGGCAGTGGACGATGATCGGGCGCTCGCCCGAGAGCTGCTCCATGCGGCGCGGCAGTTCGGCCAGCGGGATGTGCGTGGCGCCGGGGACATGCCCGCCCGACCACTCCGCGCGCGATCGCACGTCGAGCACGATGGCGGCGTGTTCGCGGGCCATCGACGCGGCGCGGCCGGCGTCGACCCGCGGAACATTCTCGGTCGGGCGCCCGCTCGCTCCCCACTCGCGTACGACCGCGGTGTCCGCGTAGCCGGCAACCTGCTCGAGTCCGATCATCGACAGATCCCGCAGCACCTCCTGCAGACCGTGCGCGTTCGGGCCGTGCTGGTCGACGATCAGGTAGAACGGGGCCGTGTACGGGACCAATGCGCCCGCCCACGTGGTGAACGATCGATTCAGCGGGATGTTCATCGTCGCCGGGATGTGTGCCTTCGCGAATGCGGCCGCCGGCCGCGTGTCGATGACCAGCGTTCCGGCCTCGAGCACTGCGGCGAGTCGATCGACGTCCAGACAGTCGGGCGCGGCCTGAGCGGCCCGTGCTGGCGGGCCGTCCCGGTTGATGCGCTTCATCGCCGCAAAGTACGCCGGAGGCTCGGGCTGCCCCTCGAGCACCTGTCGCACGAAGTCCGATTCGGAGGTGATCTTCAGCGCCCAGTTGGTGCGACGCTCGTAACCCAACGTGCTCTGAGGCAGCGCCCCGAGTCCCTTGCCGCAGGCCGAACCGGCCCCGTGGCCCGGCCAGATCTGCAGGTGGTCGGGGAGCGGTTCGAGGACGCGCAGGCTGTGGAACAGCGCCCGTGCGGCGCCGTCCATCGAACCCGCGACGTGCGCGGCGCGTTCGAGCAGGTCGGGGCGACCAACGTCACCGACGAACAGGAAGTCGCCGGTCACCGCGGCCAGTGGTTGATCGTCGGCCGACGTGTCGGTCACCAGGAACATCAGGTGCTCGGGCGTGTGCCCGGGCGTGTGCTTTGCCTCGAACCGCACGCTCCCCACATCGAATCGATTGCCGTCTTCGAGCAACACCGCGCCGGCGTCGGCGGCAAAGGCGTATCGCCAATCGGGCCCACCCTCGTTCGAGAGCAGCAGTTGAGCCTGCGCTCGCGCCGCCAGTTCGCGGCTGCCGGACACGAAGTCGGCATGGATGTGGGTCTCGGTCACATGACTGATCGCGACACCCTCGTCGGCGGCGGCGAGGAGATACTGCTCGATGTCGCGGTTGGGGTCGATGACGATGGCGTGGCCGGTGCCGGTGGACGCAACCAGGTAGCTGGCCTGCGCCAGCTTGGCATCGTAGAACCGCTTGACGAGGATCATGACGCGTTCTCAGGTGCCGAGGCCGCGTCACCGCCGCGGGGCCTCGACCGACCGTCCCGGTCGCCGCAAACGCATCGACTATAGAGCAATCCACACGGCTGCTCAGGCCTTGTGCGGCCGCACGCTCACATCTTCCGGCCGGGCACATGCTTCACGTGATGCGCGTTGACGAGACACACCTCGAGCCCGCGCGCTTCGAGAATCTGGAAGAGGGCAATCCAAAACACGCCGGTCGACTCCATGGCGGCGGTGCGACCGCACAGTGCTCGAGCCAGTCGGCGAGCGCGTACAGATCCTGCGTAAACGTGCCGAACTCCCGGACGGGTCGCACATCGCGTGCGGGGTCGACCGCGACGTGAATGCGGCGGGCGCCGATGTCGATACCGGCCGCATCTCGCCGGATGGTCGCCCTGCGCTGACGCGCAGGCTTGTGAGC
>JACDAO010000270.1 GCA_013695405.1 Acidobacteriota bacterium
TGGCGCTGGAGGCCCAGCTGTTCGGGCTGGCCGCGGACAGCGCCGACATGCGCGAAGGCGTTCGCGCCTTCCTCGAGAAACGTCAGCCCTCGTTTACCGGTCACTAGGAGCCAGCCACGTGTCACGCCCCGCCACCGCCCAGGCCATCCCGCAGATGCCCGGGCTTCGCGTCGCCCTGGTCGTCTCGTCGTACCACCACGACATCACCGCCCGGTTGGCCGCCGGCGCGATGGCGGCGCTGGCTGCGGCCGGGGTCGCGGCGCACGACATCGAGCGACTCGACGTGCCCGGCGCCTACGAGATTCCCTACGGCGCGCGGATCGCGGCGGTGTCGGGCCGGATCGGCGCGGTGGTCTGTCTCGGCTGCCTGATCAAGGGCGAGACGCCGCACTTCGAGTACATCGCCTCGGCGGTGTCGCACGGCATCATGCAGGCCTCGATCGACCAGGGCGTGCCGATGGCCTTCGGCGTGTTGACCACCAATTCGCTCGAGGAAGCCGAGGCGCGCGTCCCCGAGGGGCCGGGCAACAAGGGGCACGAAGCGGCGGTCGCGGCGCTGACGATGGCCAGGCTGGTGCAGGCGTGGGGCGGTCCGGCGGCGGCGGGGACCGAGGGATGACGTTGGATTCGCAGCACCTGCGGCAGGCGCGCGAGTCGGCGTTGCAGATGCTCTACGGCTGGGAGATGAGCGGCGAGGCGCTGCCCGAGACGATCGTCGGCGTGCAGGCGCTGGAACTGCGCCCGGTGCTGGCCGAGCGCGACGCGTTGGCGGTGTCGTTGGCGCTGGGTACCGCCCGCACGCTCGAGCGCATCGACCCGCTGATTCGGGAGCTGGCCAGGAACTGGCGGCTCGAACGGCTGGCGATCGTCGACCGGCTGGTGTTGCGACTGGCGGTGTACGAGTTGCTCGAACGGCCCGACGTGCCGGCCGCGGTCGTCATCAACGAGGCAATCGAGCTGGCCCGCACCTTCAGCGCCCCCGAATCCGGCCGCTTCGTCAACGGCGTGCTCGACGGCATCCGCAAGCGCATCGAGCAGGACCGCCTGACCGACGCCGCGCGCCGAAGCCCGTCGCCCGAAGCCTGAAGCCCGTTGCCTGTAGCCTGTAGCCCGCATGTCCGACTCCGATCTCGTCTCGCAACGCCGCGCCAACTACGACGAACTGCTGGCGCTCGGCATCCAGCCGTACCCGCACCGTTACGAGGCCAGCCACCGGATCAGCGCTCTGGTCGCCGGCTACGGCGGCCACAGCGCCGAGGCCCTGGAGGGCGGCCACGTCCCGGTGCGGGCGGCGGGGCGAATTCTCGGCCTGCGCACCTTCGGCAAGGCCAACTTCCTGGTGCTCTCGGACGGCGTCTCGACCATCCAGGCCTACATTCGCCAGGACTCGGTCAGCGCCGAGGCGTTCGCGATGTTCCGGCTGCTGGACTTTGGCGACCAGGTCGGGGTCGCCGGCCGGCTGTTCCGGACGCGCACCAACGAGCTGACCATCTGGGCCAGTGACCTGACGTTTCTCGCCAAGAGCTTCCTGCCGCTGCCCGAGAAGTGGCATGGCCTGCAGGACGTCGAGACCCGCTACCGGCAGCGTTACCTGGACCTGATCGTCAACCCCGACGCGCGTCGGGTGTTCGAGGTCCGGGCCCGGACGCTGGCGGCAGTTCGCGCCTTCCTCGACGCGCGCGGCTTCCTCGAGGTCGAGACGCCGATGATGCAGCCGGTGGCTGGAGGCGCGCTGGCGCGTCCGTTCGTCACCCATCACAACGCGCTCGACATGAAGCTGTTCATGCGGATTGCGCCGGAGCTGTACCTCAAGCGGCTGGTGGTCGGCGGCATGGACCGGGTGTACGAGATCAACCGGAACTTCCGCAACGAGGGCATCTCGACCCAGCACAACCCCGAGTTCACGATGCTCGAGTTCTACCAGGCCTACGTGGACTACGAGCACTTGATGCGCTTGACCGAGCAGATGCTGGCCGAGGTCGCGCAGGTGGCGGTGGGCAGCACCGAGCTGACGTTCGGCGCGCACACGATCTCGTTTGCCGCACCGTTCCGACGCCTGTCGCTGCGCGAGGCCGCGGCGTCGCGCGCCTCCGAGCGGCTTGCGCGATCGGTGGATCCCGCGATGCTGCGCGACGCGGCGACGGCGCGCCAGGTGGCGGTCGCGCTGGGGCTCGAGGTCCCGGAAGGCCAGGGCCCGGGCAAGACCGCGACGGCGATCTTCGAGCACCTGTGCGAGCACGATCTGGTGCAGCCGACGTTCGTCTACGACTTTCCGACCGAGGTCTCGCCGCTGTCCAAGCAACGCGCCGACGACCCGGACACGGTCGAGCGCTTCGAGCTCTACGCCGCCGGCTTCGAACTGGCGAACGCCTTCAGCGAGCTCAACGACCCGGCCGAACAGCGGCGCCGGTTCGAGGCGCAGTTGTCCGAACGCGCCCGCGGCGACGCCGAGGCGCACCAGATGGACGACGACTACATCCGTGCCCTGGAGTACGGCCTGCCCCCGACCGGCGGCGAAGGCGTCGGCATCGATCGCCTGGTGATGTTGCTGACCAACAGCGCCTCGATCCGCGACGTGATTTTGTTTCCGCTGATGCGGACGCAGAGCTCAGGTCCCAGGGCCTAGTCTAGGGTCCTGGCCGGGCCCGCGGTCCCGCGCGTCGCAACTGTTGGCTGAGATTGAACCGCTCGTCGGCCGGAAAGGTCGCAGTCACTGCATAGACCTGGAGCAGCTGCCAGGCCTCCGCCGCGCCTGCCGCTCACGCTATCCTGTGGCGACGCGTCACCTGCATGGACGACCGCGCCAACGCCCGACACCCCAGCCCTT
>JACDAO010000274.1 GCA_013695405.1 Acidobacteriota bacterium
GTCACAGTCAACGCGATAGCGCCCGGTGTCTTTCGCACCGCGCTCAATGCGCAGCTGCTCGACGGCACCGATCGCGGCCGCGAGTTCCTGATCCGCACCCCGATGAAGCGGTTCGGCGACATCGCCGAGCTGGCCGGCGCCGGCGTGTTCCTGGCGTCGCCGGCGGCCAGCTTCGTCACCGGCGAGATCCTGGTGGTCGATGGCGGCTTTCTCGCCAGCGGCGTCAACCAATAAGCTCGTCCTGACCCGTCCGGAGACCCGCATGGCACACGTCGACGCCGCACTCGCACGAGGCACGGCCCCGCCGGCGTCGGCAGGCAAACCCAGCAACATCCGCTGGGTGGTCTGCGCGCTGCTGTTCTTCGCCGCGACCATCAACTACATCGACCGCAACGTGCTTGCGGTCCTCAAGCAGCCCCTGTCCGAGGAGTTCGGCTGGTCGAACACCGAGTTCGGCTACATCAACTTCTTCTTCCAGGTCGCCTACATGGTCGGCATGCTGGCCTCGGGCTGGCTGATCGACAAGATCGGCACGCGCCGCGGACTGGCCATCGCCATCCTGTTGTGGAGCCTGGCCGCGATGCTGCACGCCGAGGCCCTGCTGGTCGGGTCTATCGTGGCGCCGGCCTTTGGCGCCCTTGGCCTGACGATGGCGGTGTCGGTTGCCGGCTTCGCGATGTGCCGCGTGCTGCTCGGGCTGGGCGAGGCGGCAATCTTTCCGGGATCGGTGCGCAGCATCGCCGAGTGGTTCCCGCAGAAGGAGCGTGCCTTCGCGACCGGCCTGTTCAATGCCGGCACCAACGTCGGCGCGCTGGCGACCCCGATCGTCGTGCCGATCATCGCGTTGCGCTACGGCTGGTACTGGGCGTTCCTCGGCACCGGCGCGATTGGTTTCATCTGGCTTGCGGTGTGGCTGTGGCAGTACATGACGCCACGCACGCACCCGGGCGTGAACGCCGCGGAACTGGCGCTGATCGAGAGCGACCCGCCCGACGGCGCGGCCGTGAAGGTGCCCGGCCTGCTGATGGCCGGCATTGTCGCGGCGGCGTGCTTCGTGAGCGGCACGGTGGCGGCC
Source organism: Acidobacteriota bacterium (assembly GCA_013695405.1). Lineage (GTDB taxonomy): Bacteria > Acidobacteriota > Vicinamibacteria > Vicinamibacterales > Vicinamibacteraceae > Luteitalea. The sequence goes on from JACDAO010000274.1 coordinate 1,076, forward strand.
ACGTTCTTCGGGTCGCGCCTGCTCGCCGTGGCGCTGTTCCTGACCGGCCTGATCACCGCGATCGTCCTCAACCCGCGTCGTCAGGTGTGGGCCTATGCCGTCGGCAAGTTCATGACCGACCCGGTGTGGTGGCTGTACCTCACCTGGCTGCCCGATTTCCTGGTCAAGGCCCACCACGTGGACATCCGTGGCGCGATGCTGCCGCTGGCGACGATCTACCTGGTGGCCGACGTCGGTAGCGTGCTCGGCGGCTACGTGAGTTCGAAGCTGATTCAGCGCGGCTACACCGTCAATCGCGCCCGGAAGCTGACCATGCTGGTCTTTGCCGCGAGCGTGACACCGATCGTGTTTGCCGCGCAGGTGGACAGCCTGTGGGGCGCGGTGGCGCTGGTCAGCATCGCGGCCTCCGGGCACCAGGCCTGGAGCGCCAACCTGTACACGCTGGTCAGCGACATGTTCCCGCGTCGCGCGGTCGGCAGCGTGATCGGCTTCGGCGGCATGATGGGCGCCTCCGGCGGCGCGATCATGCAGATTGCCGTCGGCGTCTGGCTCGACGCCTCCAACAACAACTACGTGCCGATCTTCATCGCGGCCGGCACGTTGTACCTGGTCGCGCTGGGCGTCATCCACCTGCTGGTGCCAAAGATGACACCTGCCGATCTCGAACTGCCGTCGACGACGGCGCCTGCGAGCCTGGCATGAGTCGGACCGACGTGGTGCAGGCGATCGAGCAGAGCGGTGTCGTCGCGGTCATTCGTCTGAAGGACGCCGGCAAGCTCCGCTCGGTGGTGGACGCGCTGATCGAGGGCGGCGTCACCGCGATGGAAGTGACGATGACCGTGCCCGGCGCGGTCGGCCTGATCGAGCAACTGGCCAGGGACCTGCCGGCTGGCTTCCAACTCGGTGCCGGCACCGTGCTCGACCCCGAGAC
>JACDAO010000280.1 GCA_013695405.1 Acidobacteriota bacterium
CCGCCATCCTCCGCCGGGTGAGCGATGGGCTCCGGAGCGGGCGAGACGACTTCGCGCGGCGCATCACCCGCGAGGCCGGCAAGCCGCTGCGCGACGCCCGCACCGAGGTCGATCGGGCGGCGATGACCTTCGAGGTCGCGGCCGAGGAAGCGCGCCGCCTTGCCGGCAGCGGCGAGGTGCTGCCCATGGACCTGGCCGCGCATGGCGAAGGCCGTCTGGCGCTGACGCGGCGGGTGCCGATCGGCCCGATTGCGGCGATCTCGCCGTTCAACTTCCCGCTCAACCTGGTGGCCCACAAGCTCGCTCCGGCGCTGGCGGCAGGCAATCCGGTGGTCCTCAAGCCTGCCAGCCGGACGCCGCTCTCGGCGTTGGCGCTGGCCGACCTGATGCACGCGTCGGGGATGCCCGCCGGCGCCTTGAGCGTCCTGCCGATGACCCGCGAGACCGGCGATTTGCTGGTGCAGGACGACCGCTACCGTCTGCTCACCTTCACCGGCTCGGCCGAGGTCGGCTGGGCGATCAAGGCGCGGGCGGGCCGCAAGAAAGTCGTGCTCGAGCTCGGCGGCAACGCCGCCGTGATCATCGACGAGGGGGCCGACCTGGCGCAGTCGGCCGAACGGGTGGCGGTCGGCGGCTTCGGGTTCGCCGGCCAGAGCTGCATCTCGGTACAGCGAGTCTACGTGCACGCGGCGGTTTGGGACGGCTGGCTGGCCGAGTTCCTGCCGCGCGTGGACGCGCTGGTGGTCGGCGACCCGCTCGACCCGGCGACCGCGGTCGGGCCGATGATCACCCCCGGCGACATCGACCGGATCGAGGCGTGGATCCGTGAAGCGGTCGCGTCCGGCGCGACGCTGCTGCGCGGCGGCAGCCGGGTGTCCGATCGGGTCTTCGCGCCCACCGTCCTGACCGGGGTGCCCCGTCACGCCCGCATCTGCGCCGAAGAAGCGTTCGCGCCGATTGTCGTGGTCGAGCGCGTCGACAACATCGACGAGGCGCTGGCGGCCGTCAACGACTCGGCCTTCGGGCTGCAAGCCGGGCTGTTCACGCCGCGACTCGACGCCGCCCTCGATGCGTTCGAGCGGCTCGAGGTTGGCGGGTTGCTGATCAACGACGTGCCGAGCTACCGGATCGACCATATGCCGTACGGCGGCGTAAAGGACTCGGGACTGGGGCGGGAAGGACCGCGGTACGCCATCGAAGACATGACCGAACTTCGCCTGTTGATCGTGCGCCGGTGACTCGGGTACGCACATTGCAGCTGAGGCCAGCAGGCGCACGACGATCGTGCTCCTGAAAGGACGACCGTGATGAAAATCGGACAGACACGCCTGGCGTTTGCGAGTGGGGTGCTGCTGCTGAGCGTGGCCTGCTCGTCGGAGCGTAACGCGGCCCCGGCCAAGGAAGAGCCGGCCGCCGCGGCCGCCGCCGATCCGTCCGCTGCCGAGCCTGCCGGCACCGAGGAGAGCATTGCGCCGCCGCAGGGCGAGGCTGTCGCCGCGCCGGCACCGGCACCGATCCCGACACCCCGGGCGGTCGCCCAGGCGCCAATCGAGCGGCGGTCGGCCCCGGCACCGGCGGCCGCTCCCGCGCCAGCCCAGGGTCAAACCCCGGTGAACCGCGAGGCCCGTCGCACGCCAGAACCGCCGCCGCCGGCTGCCGATCGCACCCCGGTCCGCGACGAACCGCTCCGTGATTCAAGGGATTCGCGGGTCGCGCCGCGCGATGAAACACCGGTCGTACCCCGCACCCGGATGATCTCGATTCCGGCCGAGACACCGCTGCGGCTGGCGCTGAACTCGGCAGTCGGGTCGGACACCAGCGCGATCGAGGAGCAGGTCACCGCGCGGGTCATCAACGACGTCGTGGTCGGCGGCGACACCGTGATCCCGGAGGGCTCGAGAGTCAACGGCCGGGTCTCGTTCGTGCAGCCGGCCGGCAAGGTCAAGGGTCGCGCCGGCGTCACTGTCCGCTTCTACTCGCTGACGGTCGGCTCGCGCACCTACGACATCAACGCCGAACCGGTGCGTCGCCAGGCCGACAGCAGCAAGGGCAAGGACGCGCAGAAGATCGGGAGCGGCGCCGGCGCCGGCGCGGTCATCGGCGGGCTGCTCGGAGGCCGCAAGGGCGCGGTCATCGGCGCGGCCGCAGGCGGCGCGGGCGGCACCGGCATGGTGCTCGCCAGCAAGGGCGCCGAGGTCCGGTTGCCAGCCGGCACCACGGTGACCACCACGCTGACTGATCCACTGG
>JACDAO010000692.1 GCA_013695405.1 Acidobacteriota bacterium
GTGAACGGCACCGGCACATTCGTGATGGAGGCGCAGCGCGTCGGCAGCGATACCCTGCTGGCGCAGATCGTCCGGCTGGTGGGCGAAGCGCAGCGGTCACGCGCCCCCATTCAACGTCTGGCCGATACCGTGGCGGGCTGGTTCGTGCCGGCCGTGATTCTGGTCGCGGTCGTCACATTCGCGGTGTGGGCCGTCTGGGGACCCGAGCCCCGCCTGGCGCATGCGCTCGTCAACGCCGTTGCGGTCCTGATCATCGCGTGCCCGTGTGCCCTTGGCCTGGCGACGCCGATGTCGATCATGGTCGGCACCGGGCGCGGCGCCGAACTCGGCGTGCTGCTCAGGAATGCCGAAGCGCTCGAAGTGATGGAACGCGTCGACACGGTGGTCGTGGACAAGACCGGGACATTGACCGAGGGCAAGCCAACCCTGACGACGATTGTCAGTGAGCCCGGTCTGGAGGAGTCAGACCTCCTGCGGCTGGTCGCGAGCCTGGAGCGCGTCAGCGAACATCCGTTGGCGTCGGCCATTGTTCGCGGCGCCGAAGAACGGGGCATCGCCACAACCGACGTGTCCGATTTCCGGTCGGTCACGGGAAAGGGCGTGGTCGGCGTGGTCGACGGTCGCACGGTGGCAATCGGCAACGCCGCGCTGCTGACCGACATCGGTACGACGGCCGAGACCATGACCGGCAAGGCCGACGAGCTCCGTCGCAATGGCGAGACAGTCATGTTCGTGGCCGTGGACGGCACGGCGGCTGGCCTGATTGGCGTCGCGGACCGCATCAAGGCGACAACCGAGGAGGCCATCCGGGCGCTGCGCGCCGAGGGGTTGCGGATCGTGATGCTGACTGGCGACAGTCGCATCACCGCTGACGCGGTCGCGCGGTCGGTGGGCATCGACGTCGTGGAGGCCGAGGTGCTACCCGAGCAGAAGGCCGCGGTGATCAAGCGGCTCCAGGCAGAAGGTCGACGGGTGGCGATGGCCGGCGACGGCATCAACGATGCGCCGGCATTGGCCCAGGCCGACGTGGGGATCGCGATGGGCACCGGCACGGATGTCGCGATGGAGAGTGCCGGCGTTACGCTCGTCCAAGGCGACCTGCGAGGGCTCATTCGTGCCCGACGCCTCAGCCGCGCGACGATGCGGAATATCCGGCAGAACCTGTTCTTCGCGTTCGTCTACAACGCGCTGGGCGTGCCGGTGGCCGCGGGCGTTTTGTATCCCGTGTTCGGGCTGTTGCTGAGTCCGATGATCGCGAGCGCGGCCATGACGTTCAGCTCGGTGTCGGTGATTGGCAACGCCCTCCGGCTGAGGCGCGAGGCGCTGTGATGCCGGACGACTGGTCGCGCCCTGTGGCGATCGCTGCCCCGATGGTCAGGCGGCCGCTATCGCCCGTGTCATCGTGGACCACTCGGCACAGCAGATGCCGAAGCCGGCGACGTTGCCCGAGTTCCCGCCTCTGACCGATGCCGATCGCCAGGCCGCGTTCCGGGACGTGCAGGGCCACACGGTGCATGACAACGCCGTCAACGCGTCGGCGGTCGGTTCGAGCGGGCGCAGACGAACCCGCGAGTACGACCTCCTGCTTACGAACCGACTGGTGTTGCAGCCCCTGGTCGAATTCGAGGTCTGCGGTCGTTCGGATCGCGAGCGTGGCATCGACGCCGGGTTGTCGACCGGTGAACTCGGACTCCGAGTGCGCTACGAGGTCCGCCGTGAGTTCGCGCCTTACATCTCGCCGTGGGGCGTGAGGCTCTGGATATAGGAACGCCATCGGGATCGCTGGCGCCGCGAGTCGACGTCCAGTCGGCCGGGCGGCCAGCGGCCGAGTAGCCGAGTAGCCGAGAGGAGCACGGCATGTACCCAGTTCTGTTCCGCATCGGAGAGTTCGAAGTGACCAGCTTCGGCGTGGCCGTGGCCGCGGCCGCGCTGGTCGGTTTGTGGCTCTTCGACCGTGAGCGCCGCCGGTCTGGCCTTCCGGAGAGCACGCTGGATGCGGCGATGGCAGGGGTCATCGGGGGCCTGGCGGGCGCCAAGATCGCCTGGGCGATCGAGCACGTCGGCAGGCAAGGGCCGTTCCTGGAACTCCTGCTCTCACGGGGTGGCCTGAGTTGGTTTGGGGGCTTCGCGGGCGGCCTGCTCGCTGGGGTTTTCGTGCTGCGGCGTCGCCGGCTGTCCATACTGAAGGTGCTGGCCGTTGCCACACCAGCTCTCGCGGTCGCTCATGCGATTGGCCGGATCGGTTGTTTCCTGGTTGGCGACGACTACGGCATACCGAGCACGCTGCCGTGGGCGGTGGCGTTCCCGGAGGGCCTGCCGCCCACATCGACTCCTGTCCATCCGACGCAGCTCTACGAGACGGCGGCGCTGCTGCCGGTCGCCTGGCTGCTCTACCGGTGGCGGCGC
>JACDAO010000312.1 GCA_013695405.1 Acidobacteriota bacterium
GGATAGTCCACTAATGTCTCGCCGTTATCTGTCAGGACAACCTCGACCTCGTGACCGGCCGCGAGCAGCCGTTCTGCGATGGCGTGCTTCAGCGTGTATCCGGCGTGATCGGCACCCACGGCAATGCGCATGACAGGGACGAGTCTATCGCAGTTGCCCTGGTCAGATCCGAGCCTGGCAAGCGCCTGTGAGAAGGATCACTTTCGATTCCTGCGGGTCGGAGTACGCTCTCCAGCAATGACGGCGAGCTTCCTTACCGACCGCGGCATCACGGTCCAGGCCGTCACGGCCGACCAGATGCGAGAGGTCGATCGCGTGGCGATCGAAGAGACGGGGCCGAACCTTTTTCAGATGATGGAGAACGCTGGACGGAATCTCGCGTCGCAGGCCCTCGTGCTGCTCGGCGACGCCTGGCGCAGCGCCCAGGTCGTCGTCCTGGCGGGCGTGTACCCGATCGAGGAACTGGACCGCGCGATCGCCGACGAGGACGCGCACGGATTCGTCAAGGTGCTCACGAAGCCTGGTACCGACCAGATCCTCGGAGTGACGATCGTCGGGGAGCATGCCGGCGACCTGCTGGCGGAGTACGTGCTCGCCATGAAACACGGCCTGGGCCTGAACAAGATCCTCGGCACCATTCACACCTACCCGACGCTGGCCGAAGCCAATAAGTATGCGGCAGGCGTCTGGAAGCGGCGCTACGCGGCGCGGCAGGCGCTGCGATCCAACAGGGAGACCACGACGCCCGACGCGAAGATGAGCGGAATGCCATACATCGCCCAAGGCCACGTGTATCCGCCCGCCTCACCAACGAGGACGAACGACCCAACACCCCAGATCACGCCCACCGCCACGCTGACCCACGCGCCCCTGGCCGTCGCACGTGGCCAGTGGAAGCCGGCAAGCAGCGCGAACGAGAGGGCCACGACGGGAATGTTGGCCAGGATGAGTCGGTCGAGGATGTCGTCCACAAGCCAGACACCCCCGGCCCAGTGCAGCCCGGCAATGGTCAGGATCACGACCCGCTGGACGTGAACGTGTCGCGCGCTGGTCCAGCCGAAATCCGCGGCGACCATCGCGGCCATCGCCGTCCAGACTCCCGCCAGTGTGGTCAGCGCGGCCGCAAACAGCACCGCGAACCCGGCGCCCCGCACGCCCATCGGGAGCCATACGTCCATCATCACCGGCATCGCGGTCTGCGGGTCGACCAGGTCCGGCTGAACGACACGGAGGTACGAGGCCGCGAGCAGGAGCCCCGCGTAGAGGGCGAAGACGAGGACGGCGGACCACGCGACGGCGCGAAAGGCCGTCCGCTCGTCGCGCGCTGCGAAGATCTTCTGCCCATACCATGGGGCGGCGATGTAGGTCACGCACGTCAACGCCATGAGCGTCGTCACGAAACGGAACGGCAACGCCGGGTGCGTCCACTGCGCCACGGGGTCGACGGTGCGCTGCGATGCGTCGAACACGCCAGACAGGCCTGCACCACCGGCGCCGTACCACAGGCCCAGGCCGAGCATCAGCGGCACGAGCGCCAGCGTGAGCACGAAGCCGACAACGTCACTGCGCACCACCGTGACCAGCCCTCCTGGCAGAGCCACTGCGAGAACGACGAGCGTCAGGAGGCCACTGACGACAGCCTGGGACACCGCAGGGACGAACGGACCAAAGAGGAGGCCGAGCGACTTCACGTACGTGGCGCCGAACCCGAGCATGGCGAGCAGCAACAGCACCGACGCCAGCCGGCCGAGTGCCGGCGAGTACCGGCTGGCGAACAACTCGGCGACCGACAGCCGATCGAACCGCTTCCACGCGCGCGCGACCGTCAGGGTGTAAAACGAGAGTCCCACGAGGAAGGACGAGGGGCAGCGCGACGGCCATGGGACCCGCCTGGTATCCGGCCGCGGTGAACGCCAGCAGGGTACTCGTGTTGAACTCGGTCATCACGAGCGTGGCGACCAGCGGGAAGAGGGATAGCCGACGATCCGCGACCAGGAAGTCGTCCTCGCTGCGGGGACGGTAGGCGGCGCCTCCGAGCAGGACGACGAGCACGAGCGAGAAACCGATCAGATCGAGGGCCGTGTGCACGTAACACCTTTCCGTCACCGTGACGCCGATGTTCGATGACCTGGTGCGCCCGCGCT
>JACDAO010000317.1 GCA_013695405.1 Acidobacteriota bacterium
TCCACGGGGTCGGGCAGGCGCGGACAAGCGGACATCAGCGCAGCATACCAGCCACGTTCGCGCCTCGCCGCCTAAGGCTCGTCGGCGACCTGGGCAAAGCTGGCGGCGAGATCCTCCCCGAAACGAATCTCAGTGTAGCCGCCACCAGTTTCTTCGGCAACGCGGGCGAGGCCGGCGTCGGGCAGGTCGGCGGTCATCATCGCCTGGAAGGCCGCCGGGCCCCAGGCCCGGTTGCCTGAGCTGTCGGCCGCGGCTGCGCATGCCGATCGCGTAAATCATCACGTCTTTGTCGCGCGCGTTCGATCACCTCGACCTGGCTCACGAACCGCTGACGAAAGCTGATGGGCCCGCTGTCTTTGCCATCGCTCAGCACCAGGATCACGCGGCGATTGTCGCCCTCCGCCTCAAACGCGCTGACGGCCTCATCGACTGCGCGCCAGAGCGGCGTCGACGCATCCGACGCGATCATGGCAGGCAGACTGTACGGAGGGCGTCGCGAGAGGATAGGAAGCACGGGTGTCGCGTCCGGTCGCGCTGCGCGAGATCGCGCGCGGCTTCCTCGAGCCCGGTGGCATGACGGTCCGAGGCGAACTCGCGCGCGTGGCCGCGCTGTCTCGCCCCGACGCCGGCCTCGGCAACCGCGCCCTGGTCGCTGACGGCACCGCGACGATGACGGCGCCGGGCGTCTACGTCCTCTCGGCGTTCGCCGCGACCCCCGGCTGACGCCGACCCCGTCTGCATGGCACAATCGCTGGGCCGTCTGTGTGCCCCCTGCCGTAATTCGACATTCCGGCATTCCGGCATTTCGTGTCGTTTCCCCTCCCCTTGAGGGCCCATAGCTCAGCGGCCAGAGCCGCCGGCTCATAACCGGTCAGACCCAGGTTCGAATCCTGGTGGGCCCATCACTCCTCGCTCCGCTCGTCGTGTGGGCCCACCTGTCTTCAGGCCCTGCGGCTCCGGTCCTGCGGACCTCGCCTTCGGGCTCGAATCCTGGTGGCATCCCGCCTACGTTCTCCGCGGTAGGCGATGTGTGCCTCGCCTTCGGGCTCGAATCCTTCTTCATCAACCATCCTCGGCGTCGGCGCTCTGAGCCAGGCCTTCGCATCAGGCAGGACGGGCGAGCACCAACTGCGCCATCCGCTCGGCGCGCCTCGGGTGACTTTTGCGAAATTGTGCCTTCTGAAATTCTCACACCGGGTACACTCGCCGTTCCGTACGACGAGCCCCCGTGTACTGCGCCACGTGAGCACGATGCCGTGACTGCACGGCTGCCCTGCGCTGGAGAACTACATGGCTTCCATGATCAATCGCAACGTCGGCTTGCTGGTGCTCGGACTCTGGCTGGTGCTGACCGGCCTCTCGGGCATGATGGCTCTCGGCCTGCCGCCGATGCTGATGTCGGTACTCGCGCTGATCGCCGGGATTCTGATCATCGCCGGCAAGTAACGTCGCGCTGCCCACCGGCGCCGGGGTCGGGCGCATGGTCGGCGCACCGTCGAGCGAACGCACGCCGATCGCATCGATCTGGCGCAGAATGCGCTGGTGCTCGAGCGGTTGACGGCGCGCAAGGAGTGGCAATTCTTCAGCGTCCTGCCCAGGGCCGCTCCCGGGCTTGCCGCCGCGTGGTGGACCGTCCTCGTCCTCAGGGGGCTGTTGCCCGCGGCGTTCGCGATCGCGATGGGCGCGCTCGTCGGCGCCGTCCAACGCGGCGACTCGCTGTCGACCAGTCTGGCAGTGGCCGGCACGGTATTCGTGCTGCTGCAGGTGCTCAATCCCGTTCATCAGGCGATCAGCGCCAACCTTGGTGACCGTACCGCCGCCTGGCTGTACGACCGCTTGACGGAGGCCTGCGTGCGGCCGCTGGGCGTGCGGCACCTCGAGGATCCGACGCTGACCAGCGACCTGACCGTGGCGCGGGAGTTCGACCTCGGGATGACCGGACCGCCCTTGTCGATGGCCATCGACTTCATCGCCAACGGCCTGGTGCTGATGATCGTCGGTGTCGCATCGTCGCTGATCCTGGCTGGCTTCGCGTGGTGGGCGCCGCTGATTCTGGCCGGCGCGTGGCTGGCAACCCACTGGCTGCTGCGAGAGAGCGCGATCTGGCGCGACCGCAACACCGCGGAGGTGCGCGGCGCGCAGCGCGACGCCGACTACGCCTACCGGTTGGCGGTGGACGCGCCCGCCAGCAAGGAATTGCGGCTGTTCGGCCTCGCCGACTGGACCATCGAGCGTTTCATCGCCAGGCGCACCCGTCTGTATCAGCTGCAGCACGCGGCCACGAGACTGCGTGAACGTCCGGTGATCTGGAGCATGCTGCTGGTCACGTCGGCCAACGTGCTGGTGTTCTGGCGGCTGGCCAGCGCCGCCGCTGCTGGCGCCCTCGACCTCGGCGAAGTCGTCGTCTATCTGCAGAGCGCGATTGGGGTGTCGGCCCTGGCCTTTGGGGGGTTCAGCTGGGCTATCGACGGCGCCTCGGCGCCGGTGGCCGCCGTTCTGCGGTTGGAACCGGCGATGCGGCCGCTCGGCGAACTTCGCTCGGGTCCGCGCAGCGCGACCGGCACTCCACGCCATGAGATCCGCCTGTGCGATGTGAGCTTCACCTACCCTTCAGGTGATGCGACGTCGCCGTCAGCCACCCCGCGCGTCCTCGACCACGTCGACTTGACCATTCCGGCCGGGTCCTCGCTGGCGATCGTCGGGCTCAATGGCGCCGGCAAGACCACCATCGCCAAGCTGCTGTGCCGCTTCTACGACCCGCAGCACGGGGCCATCGAGGTCGACGGTGTGGACCTCCGCGAGTTCGATCTCGAGTCGTGGCGCTCGCGCATCACCGCCGTGTTCCAGGACTTCATCCGACTCGAGTTGCCGCTTCGCGACAATGTCGCCCCCGCCGGCGCCCCCGACGCGGTGGTGCACGCGGCGCTGGCGTCGGCGGGCGCCACCGACCTGGCGGCGCTGGACACGGTGCTGGCACGTGGCTACGACGGCGGCACCGATCTGTCGGGGGGCCAATGGCAACGGGTAGCACTGGCACGTGCGTTGGCGTCCGTCACCCTGGGCGCCGGGGTCGTGCTGCTCGATGAACCGACCGCGCAACTCGACGTCCGCGGCGAGGCGGAGATCTTCGAACGCCTGCTGGCCGCGACTCGACACTGCACCACCATCCTGATTTCGCATCGCTTCTCGACCGTCCGACGAGCGGACCGCATCTGTGTACTCGAACACGGCTGCGTCAGCGAACTGGGCACGCACGACCAGTTGATGGCGCTCGGCGGCCGGTACCGGACGATGTTCGACCTGCAGGCCCGGCGCTTCGCCGCGACCGACGACGACGGCACCACCTATGACGTCCTCGCCTGAGTCCGCCGGGCCGATCGAGCCCTTGCCGCCAGCGCTGTCGTCGATGTGGCGGCTGTGCGTGCTGGGATTCCGCCACCAGCCACGCTTGATGGCGGCGTCGCTCGGGTTGTCGCAACTGGCGGCCCTGCCCGATGCCCTGCTGGCATGGTGGATCATGCAACTCGGACGGGCCGTGATCGAGCAGCGACCCGCGCTGGTGTACAGCGCGGCGGTCGGCCTGGCTGTGTCGACGACCGCGAACTGGTTGCTCGGCACCGTCAGCACGCGGGTGCAGCGGCGGTTCAGGGACAGGGTGACGATTGCGCTCGAATCCCACGTCGCGCGCCTGCAGGCCTCGATCGGCACCATCGCGCATCAGGAGCGGCCCGAGTACCTCGACCGGCTGTCGATGCTGCGCAGCCAGGTCTTCGTGCTCGACCACATGTACATGTCGCTGTTCTCGACGCTGGGTTGGATTCTGCGTCTGGCCGTGACGATGACGCTGTTGGTCTCGATTCACCCGGCGCTGCTGCTGTTGCTGGTGTGCGCATTGCCAACCGTCCTGACGTCGACGTGGCGGCCCGAGGTCGAACGCGCGGCCGAGGAGCGAGGAGCCCAGGCGTACCGCCTGTCGCGCCATCTGTTCACGCTCGCCACGACTGCCTCGCCGGCCAAGGACGTGCGACTCACTGGCATTGGAGACAAGCTGACCACCGGGCGCCGTGCCGCATGGCAGCGCTGGTATGGGCCAGTGGCGGCGACGCGGTGGCGATCGGCGTGGTGGCACGCGGCCGGATGGGCGGTGTTCGGCGTCGGGTTCGTGGCGGCCGTGGTGTTCGTCTCCGCCGGGCTGGGTGCGCCGGCGGACGACGTGCTGCTGGTGCTGGCCGCAGGTGCGCGCCTGTCGACATACGTCGGCGCGACGGTCGGCGAGATCGGCTTCCTGCGAGGCTTCTGGATGGACGGCGCGCGGCGTCTGGCCTGGCTCGAGGACTATGCCGCGGCGTCGGCCTCTCTTGATGCGGTCCCGGTGCCAGCGGCGCTGCGCCAGAGCCTGCGACTCGACCACGTATCCTTCTCGTACCCTGGCACCACCCGCGTGGTGCTCGACGATGTGTCGGTGACCCTGCCCGCGGGGGCGGTCGTCGCCATCGTCGGCGAAAACGGCGCCGGCAAGAGCACCCTGGTCAAGCTGCTCGCCAAACTGTACGAGCCGACGTCTGGGTCGATTCTGGTCGACGATCTTCCGCTCTCACAGATGTCGCCCATCACCTGGCGCGCCCGGCTGGCCGGTGCGTTTCAGGATTTCTTCCGCTTCGAGTTCCCTGCACGTCACACGGTTGGTCTCGGCGAGGTGGCGCGGCTGCATGACACGCCGGCGATCACCATGGCGCTCGACCGCGCCGGCGCCGGCGACGTCATCGCCCGATTACCTGCCGGCCTGGACACCCAACTCGGGGCGACCTGGCCCGACGGCGTCGAGGTGTCATTCGGGCAATGGCAGAAGTTGGCGCTGGCACGCGGCTTCATGCGTACGCAGCCGCTGCTGCTGATCCTCGACGAACCGACCGCCGCGCTCGATGCCGAAACCGAGCACGCGTTGTTCGAGCGCTACGCCGCTGCCGCGCGAGGGACCGGCAGCAACAACGGCCGCATCACCCTCCTGGTGTCCCATCGCTTCTCCACGGTGCGCATGGCCGACCTGATTGTCGTGCTCGACGGCGCCCGACTGGTTGAAGTCGGCACGCACGAGGCGCTGATGGCGCACGGCGGACAGTACTCGGCGCTGTACGGCATCCAGGCCGCGGCCTACCGCTGACATCAGGCATCAGGCATCCCTACTCCTCCGTCTTCCAGTGCATCGAGGCGAACGGAATCGTCTCGGTGCGCAGGCCGGCGAGGTGCCGGGCGATCTGCTGCGCGTGGAAGCGGCCGTTCTCGATGAACCAGCGATTGGTCTGGTAGCCGCCGCAGACGGTGCCGGCCAGGAATACGCCAGGTCGGGTGCTCTCGAAGGTGGTCGCGTCGAAGATCGGCGTGCGCCAGCCATCGTCCGCGAACGACAGGCCGAGGGTCTCGAGGAAGGTGTAGTCGGGGCGGTAGCCGGTCATCGCCAGCACGAAGTCGTTGGCGATTTCCTGCGTCCCCTGTGGCGTGCGCAACAGCAGCGACGCCTCTCGGATGTCCTGCACGGTGGTGTCGAAGAAGGCGCGAATCGAGCCTTCCTTGATCCGGTTCTGGAGGTCGGGCTTGATCCAGTACTTGATGCTGTCGGGCAGGTCCGGACCGCGTACCAGCAGCGTGACCACGGCGCCATGTCGGTAGGTGTCGAGCGCGGCCTTGGCGGCGGAATTCCTGGCCCCGACGATCGCCAGTTTCTGACGCACGTACGCATAAGGTTCCCGGTAATAGTGCGAGACCTTCGCGAGCTGCTCTCCCGGCACACCGAGCAGATTCGGGACGTCATAGAATCCGGTCGCCACCACCACGTGCCGTGCCCGATGCAGGCCACGCGAGGTCGAGATCGCGAAGTCGTGCTGCGAGCCGTGTACGTCCAGGACACGCTCGTAGAGCCGCACGTCGAGGGCCTCTCGCGCGGCGACGCCCCGGTAGTACTCGATCGCCTCTTCGCGCGTCGGCTTGTAGCCTTGCACCGGGAATGGGTAGCCACCAATCTCGATCAGTTCCGGCGTGGAGAAGAACTCCATCCGCGCCGGATAGCCGACAATCGAGTGCACCAGCGTGCCCTTGTCGACGACCAGCGCCGACAGCCCCGCCCGCTTGGCCTCGATCGCGCACGCCAGCCCCACCGGCCCGGCGCCAATCACCACCACGTCGACCGTCGAGGATGACGCTACGTCCGTCTGCACGGCTTCATTCTCTCAGGTACCGACGGCTGGTTACCGCCGATTTGCCGGTCGAGCCGTCCCTGTGAGAAGGTCATGCCTGTGATCCCAGTCCTCGATCAGCTTCGACGTCTACAGGATCTCGAGCAGGAGATGGCCGCCCTGCAGGTCCAACTCGACGCCGTCGATGCCCACCGGCGCGAGATCGAAACGCCAGTGACCGAAGCGCAGGCGACGCTGGACCGATTGCGGGGGACCATCGACCAGCAGCAGGCGGCCAGACGCGAAGGCGACCGCGACGTGTCGGCGATCCAGTCGCGCCTCGACAAGTTCCGAAAGCAACTGATGACCGTGACCAACGGTCGCGAGTACGAAGCGGTCCAGCACGAGATCGCCGGCGCCGAAGCGGACCTCAAGGTTCGCGAGGACCAGGTCATCACCCTGCTGTTCGAACTCGACGACCTGGTGCCGCAGGCCGATGCGGCGCGCGGTGTGCTGGCCGAGCAGCGGGCGATCGCCGAGCAGGCGGTGGTCACCCTGGATGACGACACCGGGCACCAGCGGGAGGCGTTGGTCGCTGCCGAACGCAACGTCGTCGAGGTGCGCGCCGCGCTCGGCGCCGCCGACCGTGTCGCCCTGGCCACGTATGACCG
>JACDAO010000330.1 GCA_013695405.1 Acidobacteriota bacterium
GGTCACGAGCGGTCCTGCAGTATAAACGGCGGAATCACGGGGCTTCGAAAGGACCGACGCCGGATTGCGCGTTTGCTGCTTGGGGCGTCACGGCGCCGCTCCCGAGCCGACCTGAGCGATTACGCCGTCGGCCCCGTGCCCCTGACCACGGTCTCGACGAACTGCGCCTCGGGCACGGCGCCGAGGATGTCGACGGCTTCGTCGATGACCGTCTTCGGCACGCCGGTCACCCGGTAGCGTCGGACCAGGTCGGGGAACTCGACAGCCGACACCGCGGTGGTGGCGATGTGATCACTTTCCAGCGCCAACTGCCATCCCAGGCGGACCGCCCGGGGACAGTGCGGTCAAGTCGGGGTCGAGAAGATCTGCAGCGCCCGCGGCTCGGTCAGCGTGGCGATCAGCGCGCGCGATGGCTCGGTCAAGCCGGAGTCGCCCTCCGACACCAACAGGATCGCGTCGAGCAGCGACACCAGTTCGTAGCCGTCCGGCATGCCGTAGAAGCGCAGGCCGCGATCGCGGTCGCCGACGATCGCGATGCCGGGCGCCGCGGTGATGCCATATGCGTCGACGTCGACGGTGTCGAGCACCATGTTCTTCTCGTCGACCGTGACCAGCGGATTGGCACGCGTCAGATCGTCGAGCACGCGCTTGGTGTTCGCGCAGGTCTCGCAGCCGAAGGCCTGCGTGAAGAACACCAGCCGCACCGGCCCGATCATGCCGGCCAGCCGACCCGTGAGGGCCCGCATCTCCTCGTCGCTGAAGTAGCTCATCTCGCCTCGAGATCATCGTACCCGATGCCCGACACGTGATGCCTGATGCCCGATGTCTGAGGCCTGAGGCGTGAGCCCCGCGTCCTATCCGGCGTGAGCATGACGCGGGCAGACGGGACGGCGCCGGTGATGGTGGTCACCGGCGGCACCGGTGGCATCGGTAGCGCGCTCGCTCGGCGGTTACATGGACGGGGCTGCCGCCTGATCGTCGCCGCACGTGACCCGAATCGGCTCGAGGCGATCGGCGACGAGTTGGGCGCCCTGACCGTGCCGACCGACGTGACGGTCGCTGCCGAGGTCGACGCACTGGTCGCACGCGCGCTCGAGGTGCACGGCAGGATCGACGGCGTGGCCCACTGCGTCGGCTCGATCCTGCTCAAGCCGCTGCATCTGACCAGCGACGACGACTGGGCCCGCACGCTCCAGCTCAACCTGACGTCCGCGTTTCACGTGATGCGCGCCGTGCTCGCCCGGTATCGTGCCCCGGTCGCGTTCGCGCTGGTCTCGTCGTCGGCCGCATCGGTCGGGTTGCCGAATCACGAAGCCATTGCCGCGGCCAAGGCCGGGCTCGAGGGCCTGACTCGGTCGGCCGCGGCGACCTACGCGTCGCGCGGTGTCCGAGTCAACGCCGTGGCGCCGGGACTGGTGCGCACGCCGCTTTCGGCGCGCATCACCGGCAGCGAGGCCGCGCTCGAGACGTCGCTCGGCCTGCATCCGCTCGGCCGCATCGGTGAGCCCGACGACGTCGCGGCGGTGCTCGAGTTCCTGCTCGATCCGGCCCAGTCGTGGCTGACTGGCCAGGTGATTGGCGTCGACGGCGGCATGGCGGCACTGCGGTCGGTGGGATAGCCTGACGAGCGCGCCATGACTCCTTCCTTCGGCGAGATGGTGCACGAGGCCAGCGGCGCGCGGTTGCAGGCCGCACGCATCGACACCGTGCAGGTCAACATCGGCCTGGCCTGCAATCTGGCCTGCCTGCACTGCCACGTCGAGAGCGGGCCGAAACGCACCGAAGCGATGTCGCGGACGACCATGGCGGCGGTGCTGCGGGCGGTGGCGTCGTCGGGCGCGTCGACCGTGGACATCACCGGCGGAGCGCCGGAGATGCACCCCGAGTTCCGCTGGTTCGTTGAGGCGGCCCTGACGCAGGGCGTCCGCGTGATGGTCCGCACCAACCTCACCATCCTGATCGAGCCCGGCTACGCCGATCTGCCGGCCTGGTGCGCGGCGCGCCGGCTGCACCTGGTGGCGAGCCTGCCGTGCTACACCGAGGGCAACGTCGACGCACAGCGCGGCCGCGGCACCTTCAACGGATCGGTCGAGGCGTTGCGCCGGCTCAACGCCGAGGGCTACGGGGTCGAGGTGGGCCTGCCGCTCGACCTGGTCTACAACCCTGGTGGCCCGTCGTTGCCGGGACCGCAGGCGGCGCTCGAGGCAGACTATCGCCGCCGGCTCGCCGAGGACTGGGGCGTTCGCTTCACGCGGCTGCTGACGATCGCCAATATGCCGATCGGCCGGTTCGCGCGCGACCTGTCGCGCGTCGGGCGTCTCGAAGGGTACGTGCAGCAACTGGCGCACGCCTTCAACGCCGCGACGCTGGACGGCCTGATGTGCCGGCATCAGCTGCACGTGGCCTGGGACGGACGGCTGTACGACTGCGACTTCAACTACGCGATCGGGCTCGGCGTCGAGCCGAGCGCGTGCGGGGACATCGAGCGCTTCACGCCGGCCGCGTTCCTGGCTCGTGAAGTGGCCACCGGTGCGCACTGTTTCGGCTGCACCGCGGGCGCCGGGTCGAGTTGCGGCGGGGCGCTGGCCTGAACAGCGACGACCCGGGGTTGACACGATTGTGAAACTTTTCACATACTGGCAACGGTCGGGTCCGCGGGGTGTCGTCGCTGCCGACGCCTGGGTCGAATCGGGGATCGTGGCGGTCGGACCGACGAGTGTCGCGACGCGGGACTGCGGCGCCGGCGCACGGGCGTGCGGCGCTTGCGCGTGGGTGTCGCGAACGTGGACGCGTCCCGCGGATTGTGTGACAGAATACGCCCGCCTTGCGCCCGTTCACGCGATGTGACGCCTCCTGAACCATGAGCCAGCTCTTCCCGCGCAGCGCTAACGCGATAACCCGTTTCACTCTGGTCGGTGTCCTGCTCCTCGGCGGGCTGGTCACCTCCATCGTGGCGATGTCGATGCGGTCGGACCTCGTGACCGGCGCCAACATCAACGTGCTGCAGCCGGTCCAGTTCAGCCACCTGCATCACGTCGGCGGCATGGGCATCGATTGCCGGTACTGCCACACCTCGGTGGAGCAGGCCGCCTCGGCCAACATTCCGCCGACCAAGACCTGCATGAACTGCCACAGCCAGATCTGGGCGCAGAGTCCGTATCTCGAGCCGGTTCGGGCCAGCTACACATCCGGTGAGTCACTGGTCTGGACCCGGGTCCACGACCTGCCGGACTTCGTCTACTTCAACCACTCCATTCACGTGAAGAAGGGGATGGGCTGCGAGACCTGTCACGGCCGGATCGACCAGATGCCGGGCATCCATCAGGTCAGCTCGCTGCAGATGGAGTGGTGCCTGGCGTGCCATCGCAATCCGGAGAAGTTCGTCAGGCCGCGCGAGGCCGTGTTCACGATGGGGTACGAGCCCGAAGGCGACCAGCTCGAGCTCGGACGTCGCCTCGTCCGGGAATACAAGATCCAGAGCTTGACCACCTGCTCGACGTGCCATCGGTGAGGGCGTGCGATGAGTAATATCGATCTGCCGGCCATCCGCGCGAAGCTCGCTTCGGCCGCCGGTCCCACGTACTGGCGCAGCCTCGACGAGCTGGCCGACACGCCGGACTTCCAGCACTACCTGCAGCGCGAGTTCCCGCAGAATGCCGCCGAGTGGAGCGACCCGGCCGGTCGCCGGCAGTTCCTCAAGCTGATGGGTGCGTCGCTGGCGTTGGCCGGGGTCACCGGCTGCACCCGTCAGCCGGTCGAGCACATCGTGCCGTACGTGACCGAGCCGGAAGGCGTGGTGCCAGGCAAGCCGCAATTGTTCGCCACCGCGATGCCGCGCGACGGCTTCGCCGAGCCGGTGCTGGCGGTCAGCCACATGGGCCGGCCGATCAAGATCGAACCCAACCCCGAGCACCCGGCTTCCGGCGGCGGCACCAGCGTCTACGCCCAGGCCTCGATCCTCGATCTCTATGATCCGGACCGCTCGCAGACCCTGACCTATCGCGGGGAGATCCGCAGCTGGAGCGATTTCGTCACGGCGATGACCGGCGCGCTCGGCGCGCAGCAGGCGCTGCAGGGCGCCGGATTGCGGCTGCTGACCGGCGCGGTGACCTCGCCGACCCTGGCTGGGCAGATCGAGCAGATGCTGGCGATTTACCCGTCGGCGCGCTGGATCCAATACGAGCCGGCCAGCCGCGACGCCCAGGTCGATGGCCTGGCGGCGGCGTTCGGGCAGCGGGTCGAGCCCAGTTACAAGCTCGAGAACGCCGACGTCATCCTGTCGCTCGACGCCGATTTCATGGACTGCGGCCCGGGGCACGGACGGCTCGCGCGGACGTTCTCCGACCGTCGTCGGCTCGAGGGCGGTGCGACCTCGATGAACCG
This sequence comes from Acidobacteriota bacterium, assembly GCA_013695405.1. Classification (GTDB taxonomy): domain Bacteria; phylum Acidobacteriota; class Vicinamibacteria; order Vicinamibacterales; family Vicinamibacteraceae; genus Luteitalea. The sequence continues at coordinate 4,384 of JACDAO010000330.1, forward strand.
GCTCTACATGGTCGAGAGCCGCACCAGCAACACAGGCACCAAGGCCGACCACCGGATTCCGGTTCGCGCGGCCGATGTCGAGGCGGTGGCGCGCTCGGTGGCCGCAGGACTCGGCGTCGCCGGTGCCGCCGCGGCGGCGCTGCCTCCGCGGGTCGAGCAGGCCTGGGTCAATGCGCTGGTCGGCGACCTCCAGGCGTCCGGCGCCCGTGCGGTGGCGATTGCCGGCGAGCACCAGTCGGTCGCTGTGCACGTCCTCACCGCCGCGATCAACCAGGCGCTCGGTGCGGTTGGCAGCACGGTCGAGTACCTGCCGTCGCCGGCGGCCCGGGTCGACGGGCGCACCGGGACGCTGCAGGAACTGGTCGGCGACATGGCGGCAGGCAAGGTCGACCTGTTGGTCATCCTCGACAGCAACCCGGTATACGCGACGCCGGTCGACCTCGGCTTCGGCGATCAGCTGAAGAAAGTGCCAATGCGGGTGCACGTCGGCCTGCTGCGCGACGAGACCACCGAGCTGTGCCACTGGCACGTACCGGCCACCCATTACCTCGAGAGCTGGAGCGACGCGCGCAGCTTCGATGGCACGGTCACGATCACCCAGCCGCTGATTGCGCCGCTTTACGAGACCGCGCGCAGTGTCCACGAAGTGCTGGCGGTGTTCGGCGACAACCCGGCCCAGACCGGTTACGAAACGGTGCGCGCCTACTGGGAAGCGGCCTACGGC